>NZ_JAWQDE010000008.1:0-152136 GCF_036318045.1 Clostridium sp. CM74B_53
TATGGACATGGTCCTCATCGTGATTCCACTCTTCCAGGGTGATATGATATTTGGGCGCGATATATTCAAAGATTTCTCGTGCGCGACCCGAGATCGGATCATTCAGGACCTTTTTCCGGTACTTTACAACCAGGATCAGATGATAACAGAGTAAAAATACTGAATGTGCATTATTGTCGAGTTCTCTCATATTTATCAGCCTTTCTTTCTATTTCGACTGATTTAATTATATCACAAATGAGATCATTTGTCTATTACATTTCAGAACATTTGTTCTGCTTGATCTGCAATCTATTTTTCCTTCAGGCTTATTCATTGTATGCAGGATTGATGATATAGCACGACTACAAAAATCAATATATGAGAAGTTTACAATACACAGCACAGCTATGTGCAATAATCTGATATTTACATGCCAACTATGGCACTATGCAAGAGATAGCAATTCATCTCACCACCTATAGAGGTGGGAGAATTCTTGTTGATTATTGTTAAAAAAGGCACTTATAGGAGAAACATAAAACGTAAAAATCCGGCTCAGGATCTGAACCGGATTTTTGGGAGTATGAAATTTTTATGAAGGTATCACAAATAGTGGTAGGATTATTCTCTGATGTAGGTCTTATCGTTTACAATAATAGTATCGTAGTCCACAATCGTCATATTGCGGGAATTGGAGGAGTCACGATATTTTGTATCACTGGATTTCGCAAAATTGTAGATATGGGTGTCACCGTCGTTGTCATAGTAGAAAGCTGCGATGGAATCTCCTGCACCGACCATGAGCTCGAAGTAATCTTCTCTGTTCTCGTCATTTGTCATGAAGGTTCCGACCATATCCTCGTTTGTGTAGACGGTGGAATCGTCGGAGGAAGTGCTCTGGTTGTTATCAGAAGCGTTGCCGGAGTTATTCTGGCTGTCCATATCTTTCTGGTACTTTAACTGTACAGAGTTGCCGATCATCCAGGCACCGTCCGCATTGACGGTGTAGCCATCCGGAGTTGTTGTATTTGTATAGATATATCCGTTGGAATCGAAGGCATAGCACTCGTAGATCCCGTCCTTATTTCCGTCAAGCCATTTCCACTGGGATACCGGGTAGGAACCATTGTCTTCCTGCCACCACCAGCCGGTCGTGTTCTGAACCCACTGTCCTGCAAAAGCGGTCATTCCCATGGAAGCAGCCATAGCTGCGGTAAGTGCGAGAGTCATAAATTTCTTTTTCATCATGAAACCTCCTGTATTTGATGATTTTGATCCGGTAGAACTGCGGTACCCGTGAATATTACGGACAGTTACAAAATGTGAATGTGAGTATTTTAAAGAGTGCCGGTCAGTTTTCCGTTGGTTTTTATTTCCTTTTGACATATTAAGTATATCAGGGAAATGTGATTAACATGTGAAGACTTTGCGGTGAAACGTGAGGAAAGTGTGGCAGAGGTGAGTCAAAAGAATGGTTTATTTTATGAAAATATAATCAAAAACAGGTGATGCAATTACCGGATCGTAATCGCATCACCTGTGCTTTTTTTGTTATGAAGGACTAGGAAAAATCAGAAGATCATGATTTCTTATCTGCTTCCGGTCCGTAGGTTACGATACCGGATTTATCGGTGCAGTAGTAGTTGTCATCTGCGTCTTTGATGTTTTTCTTGTTCTTCTGGATCGTACCTTTTTCATTGACGAGGTACTGGGCATCTTTGTAAGTTACAACTCCATATTTAGAATCTTCATCAGCAGTCAGACGGAGACCATTTACATAAATGTATCCATCGGAAATACCTGTTTCGCCGACGCCTCTCGGAGAACCGTTGGATCTGAAGCTGAAGGTGTAGGAAGTACCATCAAGGGAGATCGTGGTTGTTCCTGTCTTTGCAGCACCACTGGATTCGAAGTAAACAAGCTTCTGAGTGTTGGAATTCATATTCTTAATAGTATCAACAGAATCTACTTCACCGGAGTAGGAAGTATATTTACCATCTTCATAGTATAAGATCCTGAGACCGGTTACCATCTCACCTTCATTATTGAAGAGGTAGGATTTTCCGTCGATCGTCTTGCACTCTTTTCTTGTAATCTCGCCTTTGGAGTTTGCATAGTACCAATGTGTGGTGTCGCTTTCATGATCACTACTGTTTAAATCCTTCGGCGGAACTGCTTCGAACCAACCAGTATGAAGCTTCGGTTCGTCTTCGTTGCCGTAGTATTTCCAGGTGTCTTTATTGCTGTCATGTACCCAGGAATCCTGAGCGACACCTCTGTCATCGAAGGTGTATTTTACATTGCCGATGGTCTTCTCTGTGCTGACAGTCTTCTTACCGTTGGAAGCGAAGTAGAAGTGGTAAGTCGGCTCGTTATCGTCCTCGTTGTCATCGTCCTTAACGCTGATGTATACCCATGCGTTTGTAACGAGGCTTCCGTCGCCTTCTGCGTCACCGTAGTATGTAGCCGTTGCCCAGTCGGAATCATCGGAGATATTCTCACCTGCAGCTGTGATCCAGCCTGTGAGCATTCTTCCATACATATCAAACGCATACTTCTTTCCGCCGATATCAGCGATCTTTACGCTGTCACCGGTCGTGCGGAGCGCACGTCCATTGTTATCGAAGTAGTACCAGCTTGCGTCGCCGACTTTATCGTCGCCCTGCCAGCTCGGGTTCTCAAGGAAGCGCCAGCCGTTCTTTAACATCTGGCCGCCGTTTCTTAAGTAGTAGTAGTTTCCGTTGTCCTCAAGAAGAGTGTTGCGGATCATATAGCCGTCCTCACCGAGGTAATAGGATTCGCCGTTGTCGGTTCTCCATGCGCTTGTCACGTTGTTGCCGTTATTGTCCGTATAGACCCATTCACTGTTTACGGACTTCCAGGCAGCAAAAGAACTGAATGAAGCACCGAGAGCGAGAACTGCGGATGCGGAAAGTACTGCCAGGCAGAAATTTTTCTTTCTCATTTAATTTTCCTCCTCATGGAAATTGTAACAGCAGCCAGATCGTTGTTTTCACGGCTGCTGAAAATTTTTAAATTGTTTACATATTCTATTATATCAGAATTCCGATTTATGACAATGGTATTTTCCCTTCAACTTGTGGTAAATGTGTGGCAGGGGAATTACAAATTGTTTAAGAAAAAAGTACGGATCAAACTTTATGATGAAAGTGATCGATCCGTACGTTTCGTAGTTCTTATTTTATGATTTCAGGTAATCCGACGCGTCCTTTAAGAAGCTGGCGATGATCAGCAGGATCACGAACGCTACCGGAAACGCTGCAATGATGGAGACACTCTGCAGGTTTGCCATGGAGCTGTCGGAAAATACAAGTGCCATGGGCAGCAGGATCAACAGGATCGCCCAGAAGGCTTTTACTGCATTGTGCGGCTCCTCGTCACCGGTGATCTGGCGGTATGTGTAGGAGGAGGCTACAAGGGCGATGGAGTCAAAGCTGGTAGCATAGAAGGCCACCATGGCAACGATTAAAAGCACAAGGACAAACGGTGCAAGCGGCAGTGTCTGGATAATGGCGATGATCGTTGTGTAGAGATCGCTGCCGGCGGCATAGATCGCCATAACGTCAAGCTTTCCGCTTACCTGGAGTCCGAGACTGTAGTTTCCTAAAATGATAAAGCTTAAGAATGTAGCGCTGACGCTGCAGGCATATCCGCCGAGGATCGTCTGCCGCACCGTTCTTCCGCGGGAGATGGATCCGATAAAGAACGGAGATGCCACGCACCACACCATCCAGTAGGCCCAGTAGAAGATCGTCCATGTCTGCGGAAAGGAAGTGGTCCGCTGCGGATCTGTGAAGGTTGCGAGGCCGAGGAAATTCTGAGCAAGATTTCCGACAGCCGCAAAGCCTGTCTCCAGAATATACCGTGTCTCTCCGCCGAGGAACAGCACATATGCGAGCAGGGCAAAGAACAGATACATGCAGGACTTTGCAAGCAGGGAGATCCCCTTCATGCCGTGCAGCAGGGCGTATGTATAAAAGACGCAGGTGACGGCCAGGATCGCGATCGTGATCCATTTCGAGGACGGAAGATGGAACAGGGTCGTGAGGACCTGGGACATTAACGGAGTTGCCAGTGCGAAGGTCGTCGTTGTCCCCGCGAGCAGGGCGAAGAGGGCGAGGAGATCGATCAGTTTTCCCGGGAGTCCATCGACTTTGTTTCCGAGAAGTGCGCGGCATGCCTCAGAGTATTTCTGCTTATGGCATCCGCGGACATGAAGCATGAAGCCGAAGCACACGGCGAGCACCAGGTAGAACGCCCACGGGATCGGACCCCAGTGGAAGAGCGGGTAGGTGCTGGACCAGGTCTGCATAGAGCCCATCTCGGAGATATGCGGGTCGTTGGCGTAGAGGATCCACTCACAGAAGGAGTAGAACAGGATGTCAGCGGCGAGGCCGGAGGTGAACATCATGCTGGCCCACACGAAGAGCGGGTATTTCGGCTTCTCATCCGGCTTTCCGAGGCGGATATTTCCAAACCTGGAGAAAGCCAGAAACAGGGAGAGCAGGAAGACGAAGAGGCCGACTGCCAGGTAGAACAGGCCGAAGGTGTCGCCTAGGATAAAGCGGATCGTGTCGAGAACGCTCTTTGACGCGTCCGGCATCAGGATGAAGCAGACGCAGAGCGCCAGGATCGCAAGAAACGGTACGATCACAGTGATCCAGTCGATCCGATCTTTTAATGGTGTTTCGGAATTTTTGGAACTCATAATTTGAAACCTCCTATGATGTTCAAAAATTAAATATTTATCAAGATATTGAACATTATAGCACTGCAGGAGAGAGAATGCAAGGGGGAAATGATATGATTCTGCCACGGCCACTGTATTATACAACATTTTCAGTTCAGAACTTGCCTGCCTCCCTGCACGGGAACAAGGACTCAGCGTCAGTTCGGATCATGGGAGGATGGAATGTTTGAGTTTTGCCCTGCGATCCGGATAAAATTGACCGTCAGGAATGTCACACAGAGTATCCAGCCGAGACCGGAAAAGAGAGCAACCGCGGTGAGCCCCATCTTTCCGATCATGATGGCGGAACAGATCGCACGGAAAATAATGTGTAGGGTTGTTCCGCAGAAGGCGATGACCATGTAGCCCTGTCCTTTAAAGTATCCCATGTAAGCACTTCCTGTAAAGCAGAATATATAGAAAACAGAGATCAGCCTTATATAACTATTTCCGTAATAGAGAGCCAGTTCGTCTGAAGAACTCAAAAACAGCCGGAGTGCAGGATCGGAACCAAAGAACATGAAAAGGGAGATTACCACACAGACCGTCCAGTTTAACATCAGCCCCCAAAATAGACTTTTTTTCACCCGGTCATGATTTCCGGCCCCAAGATTCTGGGAGACCATGACGGAGACCGCATTTCCTCCGCTGTCACCGAAGGAATTCGCGAACCCCTCAATGCGGGTCGCTGCCGTATAGGCGGCGATTCCCGGTGTTCCGAGTGTATTGACACTGCCCTGAACGAGAATCTTTCCGATATACAGGCTGGAGGCCTGAAGCGCTGAGATGAGACCGTAGCGCAGAGTGTGGATCATAAGATCCTTATGAGCTCCAATATCTTCTCTGCGGCAGAGCAGTCCCGGATAAGTATCCCGCAGATACAGAAAACAGCAGATTGCGGAGAAAAACTGTGACAGGATCGTGGCCGCGGCAGCACCGCCGGTTCCAAGTCTCAGAATGCCGATAAAGAGAAAGTCCAGAGCAATGTTCATTGTGATGGCGGCAGCGAGAAAAGACAGGGCAACTCTGGTGTTGCCGATAGACCGCAGGATTCCGGATAAAAGGTTATAAAGACAGGTAAAAGGAAGCCCTGCGAGGATAATGAAAAGGTAGGATTCAGCGTAAGGAATGAGTTCGTCCGGGGTGTGGATCAGGTTTAAGATCGGATTCAGAAAGACGGTACACACACCGCTGATGATAAGGGCGATAATCATGCCGAGAAGAAGGGCGGTGAAGACTTCCTCGCGGTATTTTTTTCTGTCACCGCTTCCGTAGAACTGACCGAGGATTACCGTGATCCCGGCGCAGAAGCCGTCGAGAATGAAGATAAAAAGGTTCATAAGACTGCCGGATATTCCCACAGAGGCAAAGGCGTTGGTGCCGAGAAATCTGCCCACGATCAGCGAGTCGGCAGTGTTGTAAAGCTGTTGTAAAATGTTTCCAAGCAGCAGTGGAACGGCGAGGGTTAAGATCTGCTGCCGGATATTGCCGGAAAGCAAAGAGGTCTGGTTCATGGTTATGTACTCCTGAAATATAATCTTCTGATACCGGATTGTTCCGCACTGCGTACTCCAAATTCTGTGCGTTGCTCCGGCTGGTGCCAAATCTGATGGTTCAGTACCTTCACAGAAATCAGTGTATCACAGAAAATATTAATTGAAAAATGAATAATTAAAAAGTAAAATATAATTAAAATGATATATTTTGAACAGGATAAAATATTTGCAGTAAAGAAAATCGGAGAAAACGGAGATCATTATGACAAAAACAGAGTTGGAGGCATTCCTGGCAGTTCTCCAGTATGGCAGTATCTCAGCAGCGGCAGAACGGCTTTTTATCACACAGCCGGCTATGAGCCGCAGAATGAAATCGATGGAAGAGGAACTGGGATACAGCCTTTTTGAACGTGGACGCGGTCAGAGAAGTGTGGAACTTACAGAGAATGGAAAAGAATTCGTTCCGGTCGCGGAACGCCTGTTGACACTTTACAGGGAGGCGGAGGAGATACCGAGAAGAAAGAAAAGTCCGCTTCTGCGAGTCAGCACAGTGAACAGCATTGCTTTTTATCTGATGCCGGCTGTATTGAAAGAAATGATGTCCGCTCGGGACACCTGCAGCATTGAATTTAAGACGGGGCGTTCTTCTGATATTTATGGGTATGTGGAAAATGGAAATGTTGATGTGGCTCTGGTCTCGGATTTTTTAAATTCCAGAAGAATAGTTCCGTTTCCTGTGTTTAGGGAGCCGTTCGTGTTTGCCGGTGGTGAGAGCTGGAGAGAAACGGGGCGAGTGACTCCGGATATGCTGGATCCGGAAGAACAGATCCGGCTGCCGTGGAATCCGGAATATGATATCTGGCACAGCCGATGGTTTCCGCCGGATGCAAATCCGAGTCTCACAGCGGATAAGATGGAATTTCTGGAATATTTTCTGAATGGAAAAAAATGGGCGGTGATCCCGCTTCTTGTTGCAAGGCGATTCAAGAGACAAGACGTGTGGATCTGTCCGATGGAAGGCGGACCGGAGGACATGACGATCTATGGACTCACAAAAGAGAACCGGATGGATGATCAGATTCGAAGATTTTTTCAGTGTGTGAGAGAAGAACTGCAGATGATCGATGGGATAGAGTTGTTTTCAGGAAGATAAGAAGAGATCCTGGTCTCTCAGAAAAATTTATAATTAAATTTCAGACAGGAAAAAGGGCCCAGCCATCGGAACATACCCCAGGATTCCGGTGCGGGCCCTTTTTCAAGAGTTACAATTTATAATCCAAAATTGGATCTTACAGGAAGTTCATAAATGTCGTAATAATAAGTGCATTGAAGAAATCGATGAACAGACTTCCTACTAACGGCACTACGAAGTATGCGGTCGGAGCCGGACCATACTTTGCGGTGATCGCCTGCATGTTTGCCATAGCGTTCGGTGTAGCACCCATACCAAATCCACAGAAGCCGGATGTCATAACGGCTGCGTCGTAGCTCTTTCCGAGAAGGTTGAATACTACGAAGTAAGCGAAGAATGCCATGAGAACTGTCTGTGCCGCAAGCATTACGATCATCGGAAGTGCAAGCTCTGCAAGCTGCCATAACTTTAATCCCATCATTGCGAGACCAAGGAATAAGGAAAGAGAGAAGCTTCCGATCGTGCTGATCTCTTCCATCGGCATATCTTTGTGGGTTGCGTCAACAACGTTACGGATGATAGCAGCAACAACCATTGCTCCGATGTAGCTCGGGAATGTCATTAACTTGTTAAGGAATAAAGAAACGATCGTGCCGGCACCGATTGCGATTGCAAGGTATAATGCGCCGTCCAGGAATCTTCTGGAATCGATCGCGCCGGTAACTTCGTTCTTATCAACTTTAACCTCATCACTGCCGGTAGCAGTCTCTGTGGACTTTAAGTTCAGGGAATGGATACGACGGTAAGCGAGCGGTCCGCCGATCACACAGCCGGCAACAAGACCGAAGGTTGCGGATGCGATCGCAACCGCGTTAGCGCCTACGACACCGGCTTCCTCAAGAACCGGTCCGAATGCGCCTGCGGTACCATGTCCGCCGACCATCGGGATGGAACCAACCGCAAGACCAAGTCTCGGGTCGAGATGGAAAGCACCGGCAAGTACAGCGCCAAGACCATTCTGAAGAGCAACCATGATAATGGAAACTAACAGGAATAAGAGTACCTGAACGCCGCCCTTCTTTAAGAGACGGAAACATGCGGTGTAACCAACGCTACAGAAGAATACAGTCATGAAGAAGGACTGTAATGTGTTGTCGAAAGAGATTTCGAGGATCCCTGCGGATCTTAAAATCAGGTGAACAACAGCGTAAACAACGCCGCCGACAACCGGTTCAGGAATACAGTATTTTGTTAAGAATGGGATCTTGCTTACAAGGAAACGTCCAAGAAGCAGAACCAGTGCAGCAACTGCAACTGCTTGATACATGTTGAGCTCGATTTGTAACATAGTTTTTATACCTCCATACCTTTTATGTACAGAGTATAAGCATGTCCCTTCAAAAAACTTCACAAAGTTACAAAAAGTTACAAAAATTACTTAACAAAATTTGTAATTCCTTAACAATATTTTTATACACAACAAGGTAAAATATGTGAAAAATTCCAATATAAGGAATGTGAAGATGGAAAGGGAATTGTTCCGGATGTGGATTTCCGAGGAATGAAGAGACGCATCAGAAATAGAAAAAACCAGGTACGATCCGTTTTTGCGGAAGATGTACCTGGATCATGAAAAACTATCGTTCGGCTTCCAGCATCAGCCCGTCGATGAATTTTTTGATGCTGACCTTGCCGCCGGATGTGCGTTTTCCCCGGAGATAGTCCATCTCCGCTTTTACGTCCTCGAAGGAGAATAAAGTTCCGGAGTAGAGAGTGTAGGTCTCGTTCATGAAATCCTCGATCCCCATGTGGGCAATGTTGGACATTCCGGCCGCGATCGTCCTGCGGACGCGCTGCTCCATGTTTTTCGGCGAGTCGCTGACAGCCTCACACATCTGGGCAACGCTCAGGTTGGAGACTGGAATGTGGTTGTCGTGGAGATATTCGCAGATCTTTATGATATCCGGGCATCCTTTTTCGCCGGACATGCCGATGCGGTTTAAGATGTACTTTAATTTCCGGCCGTAGTTGTCGGCTTTCGGCTTGTCATCTTTGGTAGGATGTTCGATCTCGTTCATGAACATGCGGCGGATGTTTGCGAGTGTACGTTCGTTGGTGATCTGCTGTTCTACATTTTTTAAGACGGAACGGACTTCAATGAGATTGATCGGTTTGCTGATAAAGAAGTCGACTCCCGCGCTGTAGGCTTTGCTGATCAGCTCTTTGGCAGATACCTGGGAGATCATGATGCACTTGATCGAGGTGTTGACGGCGCGCAGTTCCTTTACGAATTCTACACCGTCCTTAACGGGCATGAAAAAGTCAACGAGGATGACATCCGGCTTGGCGCGCAGCACGTCTGCGAGATTTGCCGGTTCCTCGCCGCAGTCTCCGCAGATTTCCCCGAGATCCTGTGTCTCGATGATGTCCTCTAAAATATTGATGACAGACAGGTCATCCTCTACAATATAGATTTTCATAATGTTTCCTCCACAAGGGAAGTGGCCGGAATCGTGATGGTGAAGGTGGTTCCGATCCCCTGCTCCGATTCAACGTCGATGCTTCCTTTAAATTGTTCTTCCACGGTCATTTTTACGCCATAGAGGCCGACACCGCGGAAAATGTTTCCTGTTTTCTGGTCAAATTTTGTCGAGTAGCCCATCTTGAAGATGTTCGGAAGATGACGGGGGGAGATTCCCGGACCATCATCGGTGACGCGGAAAACATAATTTCCGTCGGTCAGATGTTCCTCAATGTAGATCATTCCGAATTTCCGGTCAGATTCGATCGCCTCGATGGCGTTATTCACGAGATTTTTGAGAACGGCCATCAGCTCATAGTGTTCTTCGGTCATAAAATTATCGGAACACTGGAATTCCAGCTGAATATGGACATTCTTATTTTCCAGAATATGATAAGTTGTGTCTTCAAGGATCTTTAAGATATCCTGAAAGCTCATCTGCTTTTCGTCATATTCTTCGGAAATTTCTTCCTCGATGCCCTGGATGATGCGGATATAATCCTTTTTGATCTCGTGGACATCGCGGGCGATAGCAAGAGACATATGTTTCATGTCTTCCGGCACATCCATTTCATTTAATTTCTCATACAATTTATATGCGTTTGCCATGACGGATTCGATCTCTTCAGAATTTTTCCGCATGAAGTAGATCTCATTTTTCAGTCCTGTTGTCATAAGGAAAAGACGGCGGTAACGGTTCTCGTGCTCTTCGTTTTTTAAGAGTGTCCGGTAGTGACCTTCCGCCATCAGGATCAGACCGGCAAGAAAGGTACGGAACAGTGCGATCAGGAAGAGATATCCTGCCTTGTCCGGAGTCATGGAGTGTGACATACTCTCGGAAATGCACAGTTCTACCAGGTTGGAACCGAAATCAGCAAAAAAAACGGCCGGAAACAGGCGGCTGTAGGAGACGGTATGTTTTCCCGGGACCATGGCTGCGAAAATAATGCCGTAGCAGAAATAGAAGATCGCATTCGGAAAAACACTTTTCGCTGAGACGAGGAGACTGGTCCCGCTGTGGAGCGCCGGAAACAGGCGGAAGAAGAACACGATGACTGCGGTCACAGCGCAGGTGAGCGGTGTGGAAAGACTTTTTCCAAGTGTCATCAGGAGAACGGGCAGTATGATCACGGAAGAAGAGATCCGGAAATTATTTATAAAGATATTCCAGTAAAGCTGGGACACGAGAGCAACGATCAGTCCGATCAGGATCATTCGCCGGATATCGCGCGTCCGCATATTATTTGTCATAAAGCCATTCTCCTTTTCAGAATTCGAAGCAGATGGAATCATCATCCTATATCTTATTATAATACGTTATTGTTAAAGAAAAGTCAATGAGACGGTCAGGAGTTGCTTCGCGGAGCGCGGACCGAAGCACGGAAAGAGCTGAAAACGGGGGACAGGGAGCTGCTGCAGGCGGCAATGACTAAGATTTTTATGGGGTCAGGTTCAAAAAAATAAAAAAACAGAAGCAAAACTTTATTTTATAAGTTGAAATATTGGTTTTAATGAATTATAATAAGTGCTCAGGGGAAAGATAATCTGAAATATATCGTTGAATCATGAGGAGGAAACTGACATGAAACCATATCGCGAAATGTCAAAACAGGAACTTGCGTCTTTAAAGGAGCAGCTGGAAGCGCTGTATAAGGAGTATCAGGGAAAAAATCTCAGCCTGAATATGGCGCGGGGAAAGCCATGCAAAGAGCAGCTGGACCTTTCTCTTCCTATGATGGACGTTTTAAACAGCAGCAGTGATTATATGACATCGGCCGGTGATGTGAGAAACTACGGAGTCCTGACCGGGATCCAGGAGGCGAAAGAGCTCATGGGTGCGATGATGGACTCGCCGGCCGAGAATATCGTGATGTACGGAAACGCGAGTCTGACACTGATGTTCGATACCGTGAGCCGTTCCTGGACGCACGGGGTATGCGGAAGTACGCCGTGGTGCAGACTTGACAAGGTGAAATTCCTCTGCCCGGTCCCGGGATATGACAGACATTTCGCGATCACGGAATACTTCGGGATCGAGATGATCAACATTCCGATGACAGGTGAAGGTCCGGATATGGATCTTGTTGAAAAATATGTAAATAATGACGAGAGTGTGAAGGGAATCTGGTGCGTTCCGCTCTATGCGAACCCGAGCGGTGAGTCTTACTCAGATGAGACTGTGAGAAGATTTGCAAACCTGAAACCGGCTGCGAAAGATTTCCGTATCTACTGGGACAACGCATACTGTGTTCATCATCTGCACCCGGATCACCCGGATCATGTCCTCGACATTCTTTCTGAGTGTGAAAAAGCAGGAAATCCGGACATGGTATATAAATTCGGTTCGACTTCAAAGATCAGCTTCCCAGGTTCCGGAATCTCCGCGATCGCTACTTCAAAGGCAAATATCGATGCGCTGAAGAAGCAGATGAATGTCCAGATGATCAGCCATGACAAGATCAACCAGCTCCGTCATGTCCGCTTCTTTAAAAATATCGATGGTTTAAAAGCGCAGATGGCTAAGCACGCTGAGATCCTCAGACCAAAATTTGAGGCAGTCGATGAGATCTTAAATAAGGAACTTGGCGGTCTGGAGATCGGGAAGTGGACAAAACCGAACGGCGGATATTTTGTCTCCTTCGACTCTCTTGACGGATGCGCGAAAGCGATCGTTGCGAAGTGCAAAGAGGCCGGTGTTGTGATGACCGGTGCCGGAGCGACTTACCCATACGGAAAAGATCAGCACGACTCCAATATCAGGATCGCGCCGTCCTTCCCATCCCTGGATGACCTCAGACAGGCGGCAGAGATCTTCTGCGTGTGCGTAAAACTTGTGAGTGTTGAGAAGCTGCTCGCAGAATAAAACGTCGTAACTGTTCAGCAGCCGGATACCTACAGGAACCTCCCACGGAGCTTCCATTCGGATGCATGGCAAGTTACGAGCAAAATCCATTCCAAATCGCTTTAAAAGAAGGTTACAGTACACGGGCACTCCATGCCCGCGCCCTGTAACAGGATTTTGCCGATGCTTCGCATTCCGAATCGGCAAAATTCGCAACCATAACGGTATCATACGGAATTTTCAGTTCAGAAAATTCCTACCCGTGAAAAGTAACAAAAGAAGGACTGACAGCTAGAAATTCGGCTGTCAGTCCTTTACTTTTTTGCGTTGGTATACTAAAATGAAAAAGACTATCGAATATGATAGGGAAATCCTGAAAAAATCGGAGGAACGTTTTGAAAACGATGATTCCGGAAAAGGACGGAAATATTTATGAATGAAAAAAATGAGAAGCCGGAGAGCGGACAGGAAACGGGGACAAAAAAGTCCGGTCTCGCCAGGGAAGGGATCGCTTATCTGATCTTCGGAGTCCTGACGACGGTGATCGACTACGCGATCTCGAATCTTCTATATTATATGTGGAAGATGGATCCGGTCCCGGCCCAGACGATCGCCTGGGTGGCAGCCGTATTGTTCGCATTTGTGACGAACAAATGGTGGGTGTTTGAAAGCCACACCTTAAACCCGGCGAAGGTATGGAAGGAATTTGTCTCGTTCATTTTATGCCGGATCGCGACATTTTTATTTAACCTGGCAGCGCTGTTTATCATGGTGGATCTCATGAAGATGGAGTTTTTCATCTGCAAGCTGCTGATCTCCGTGGTGGTCGTTGTTCTGAATTATGTGTTCAGCAAGATCCTGATCTTTACAGGAGATAAAAAGAAATGATCTACGATGTCTGCCCGGCGGATGTTGGGAGTATGAAAAAGCAAAAATGATTACAGGCTGATGAAGCCGGAGGAGTTTTTACTTTATGACAGAAATAAAAGAAATCGATACGATCCCGGATGAGCCAACTGCGGATCGTCCGGAAAATCGAAGGAAAAAGCGGCAGACAACGCCGTTTTTAAAGCCGAGGGATGGTCTTCTGATCGCCTTCTTTGTCCCGGTGCTCGTCATGATCTGCATTTTCGTTCAGAGGGGGATCTTTCCATTCGGGGAGAGGTGCTTTCTGAGAACAGATATGTATCACCAGTACGCCCCGTTCTTTTCGGAGTTCCAGTATAAGCTGCGGACCGGCGGAAGTCTCCTTTACAGCTGGGATGTGGGAATGGGCGTCAATTTCGCGGCGCTGTATGCCTACTACCTGGCCAGCCCGTTAAACTGGCTGATCCTGCTCTGCCCGAAGAAGTTTATCATCGAATTTATGACGATCATGATTGTTCTGAAGATCGGACTTTCGGGGCTGAGTTTTGCCTGGTATTTAAAGAAACACAGCCAGAACTGTATCCTGGGGGTTGGGTTCTTCGGGATCTTTTATGCCCTGTCCGGATACATGGCGGCGTACAGCTGGAACATCATGTGGCTGGACTGCATTCTTCTGTTCCCACTGATCGTATACGGCCTTGAGAGACTCGTGAAAGAGCAGAAAGGCATGCTTTACTGTGTGACGCTCGGACTTTCGATCCTCTCAAACTACTATATCTCGATCATGACCTGCCTGTTCCTGGTGCTTTATTTTATCGCGCTGCTGATCATGGAAAAGCCGGGGCCGGTGAGAAAATACGTGGACAGCTGCGTCCGGTTTGGAATTTACTCGCTGCTCTCAGGCGGACTGGCAGCAGGAATCCTGCTTCCGGAGATCTATGCGCTGCAGAGCACGGCGTCCGGTGATTTTGACTTCCCGAAGGCGTGGAGCTCGTATTTCCCGATCTTTGACATGATCGCCCGTCACATCGGAAATGTGGAGACGGAGATCGGTCTTGACCACTGGCCGAATATCTACTGCGGTGTCGCGGTATTCCTCTTCTTTTTGATGTATCTCGCATGTAAGAAGATCGCAGTGAAGGAGAAAGCCGTCTACTGCGGACTGCTCCTGATCTTTTTTGCGAGCTTTTCCATCAATGCGCTGAACTTTATCTGGCATGGATTCCACTATCCGAACAGCCTTCCATGCAGACAGTCCTTCATCTACATCTTCCTGATGCTGTTCATCTGCTTCCGGGCGTATATGTATCTGGATGAGACGCCGAAAAAGCATATCGCGATCGCCTTCTGGGGGAGCGCGTGCTTTGTCCTGCTGGCGGAAAAGCTGGTGACACAGGAACATTTCCACTTTATCGTCTACTATGTGGCAATCATCTTCCTGGCGGCTTATGCCGGACTGATGTATCTCTATAAGGACGGAAAGCGGACGGTGTGCGGATTCCTGGCACTGACGCTGGTCGCAGTTGAGGCTTCGATCAACATGTCGGTGACGAGTGTGACGACAACGAGCCGTGAGTCCTACACCAGCGACAATGAGGAGGTACGGATCTTAAAGGATTCCCTGCAGCCGGCATCGGATTTCTACCGGGTGGAGAAAAAGACGAGAAAGACGAAGAATGACGGGGCATGGATGAACTTTCCGTCGGTATCCCTGTTTTCCTCAACGGCGAACGCGGATCTCTCGAAGTTCTTTAAGAAGCTTGGATGTGAATCGTCCACAAATGCTTACAGCATCACTGGAAGCACGCCGCTTGTCGACAGCATTTTTTCTGTGAAATATGCACTCTGTTCCGAGGCAGTCTCCAACACGGAGCTCATGATGTATCTGAGGGAGAGCGGCGGAACATATCTCTATGAAAATCTCTACACACTGCCGCTCGGCTTTGTCCTTCCTTCAGATATCGAGGAAAACTGGCAGTATGAGATGGATAATCCTGCGGAGGTCCAGAATGATCTCTGCCTGGTTTCCGGGGCGGATGAAGTTCTGGTGGATGCCGGCGGAACGGTGAATAAAAACACCTTCACATTCACACCGGATGAGACGGGCGAATATTATGTGTTCGTCATGAACAAGAAGGTAAAGACTGTGAAGGCGGAACTGCCGACCGGACAGAAATCCTTCAGCAACGTGGACCGCGGATATCTTCTGGAGCTTGGAACTCTGGCTCCGGGCGCAGAAGTGAAGCTCACGGCGGATGAGGCCGGCGAACAGTTAAATGCGATCGTCTACCGGTTCTCAGAGGACGCGATGATCCAGGTCTATGACCGGCTGAACCAGTCCCCGATGCATCTGACGAGCTGGAAAGATACGAAACTTTCCGGAACCGTGAGTGCGGCGAAAGCGGGAATGCTTTTCACCTCGATCCCGTTTGATAAGGGATGGACCGTAAAAGTGGATGGTGAGAAGGTGGAGACGAGAAAGGCGTTCGGTGCATTCCTGGCTATCGATGTGAGCGCCGGCGATCATGTGATCGACTTCTCCTATTTCCCGGAGGGCTTAAAGACCGGCGGTCTGATCTCAGGCGGATCCATCGTGATCCTGATCCTTCTGTGGTTTTTGCGCAGGGAGATGGATCGCCGGGAAGCGAGAAAGAGAATGAAACAGATCCGGAACATGCAGCAGGAAGAGGAAGAAGATCCTGATGAAGAACCGGAATTTGAAGAGATTCCGGATCTCGATGATGAAGATCTGACAGACACTATAAATAGAAAAGAGACAACGGAGGAACAGCTATGAAACTTTGGGGCGGAAGATTTACGAAGGAAGAAAACCAGTTAGTACATAACTTTAATGAGTCCATCTCCTTCGATCAGAAATTTTACAGACAGGATATCGCGGGCAGCATCGCGCATGTGACGATGCTCGCAAAACAGGGGATCCTCACAGAAGAGGACCGTGACGCGATCATCGCAGGCTTAAAGAGCATCCGCGAGGACATCGACAACGGAACCTTAAAGATCACAACGGAGTCCGAGGATATCCACTCTTTCGTTGAGGCGAACCTGATCGAGCGGATCGGGGATGCAGGAAAGAGACTCCACACCGGCCGCAGCAGAAACGACCAGGTTGCTCTCGATATGAAGCTCTACACGCGAGACGAGATCGACGAGATGGACGGACTTTTAAAGGGACTTCTTGAGGTCCTCTTAAAGCTCATGGAGGACAATCTTCATACTTACATGCCGGGCTTTACCCACCTTCAGAAGGCACAGCCGGTAACACTGGCGCACCATGTCGGCGCATATTATGAGATGTTCCGCCGTGACAGAGGACGCCTCGCTGATATCAGAAAGCGCATGAATTACTGCCCGCTGGGATCCGGCGCTCTTGCAGGGACAACTTATCCGCTGGACCGTGAGTACACTGCAGAGCTTCTCGGCTTTGACGGACCGACCTTAAACAGCATGGATTCCGTATCCGACCGTGATTACCTGATCGAGCTCCTGGCTGCGCTCTCCACGATCGCAATGCATCTGAGCCGTTTCTCCGAGGAGATCATCATCTGGAACAGCAATGAGTACCGCTTCGTGGAGATGGATGATTCCTACAGCACCGGAAGCAGCATCATGCCGCAGAAGAAGAATCCGGATATCGCTGAGCTGATCCGCGGAAAGGCCGGGCGTGTCTACGGCGCTCTGATGTCCATGCTGACGGTCATGAAGGGAATCCCGCTGGCTTACGATAAAGACCTCCAGGAGGACAAGGAGCTGACCTTCGACGCGATCGATACCGTAAAGGGCTGCCTCTTACTCTTCACAGGAATGGTATCCACGATGACCTTCCGCAAGGATGTGATGGAGGCGAGCGCAAAGAACGGCTTCACAAACGCGACAGACGCTGCGGACTACCTTGTAAACCATGGTGTTCCGTTCCGCGATGCACATGGAATTATCGGACAGCTGGTCCTTCTCTGCATCGATGAGAACAAGGCGCTTGACGATCTGACTTTAGAGCAGTTCAAGTCGATCAGCCCGGTATTTGAGGAAGATATCTACGATGCGATCTCCATGAAGACCTGCGTGGAGAAACGTGTGACAATCGGAGCTCCGGGTGCGGATGCGATGAAGAAAGTCATTGAGGTCTATAAGAAAGAACTGAACGGAGAGAAATAAAAAAAGAAAGGCCCTGGCTGTTCCTGCAAAATGGGATCATTCAGGGTCTTTGTATACATAGAAAATATCGGCTATATCTTTATACGAACACAGCCGCCACGGACGATACCCCAATTATCGTTCCGGGCGGCTGTGTTTCTTTTATATCGCGTTGTAAAATATAATGAGAAGAAAGTTTTTGGGAGAAGTTGGTGCGGCTTCTCCGTTCATTTGATTATTATAGCATGAATCATGCGGAATGTAAAATGATTGTTGTCGAATGAAAAATAACAAATTTTACCATTAAATGTTAATAATGCATTATATTTATTCTGTTACAGCGCATGGGCGAGGCTCATATACTGTCGTGAAAAATGTGAAAATTTGTATAGCGGCAGGGAGACCGGCGCTCATAGACAAGTGAAAACATGCTTCGTGAGTGTCCTCTTGTTATCGCGGCAGTCGCCAAGGTCTCGCGTAAGCGCAGACTTTGTCCTGTTGTTCGCGTAAATGAAAAAAGCCTGCATTCACAGGCTTTTTTCAGGGATTTTTCATCACATATATTGTTTCAATCCACAGTCGGTAATTTCACGGAGACTGACTGTGCTTTGCTTCGTGTCAGTAGGAGAATCCTTGCTGTTGTTCGTTGAATATATGGGAAGAAAGCTAAGTTTGATCTGTCCTTATCACCGCCGGAGCGGGAGAGTTTTACGAATATGGAAGGTTGTCAGATCAGCCAAGTTTCTTTAAAGCTGCTTCCATACGGTTCATACCTTCGATCAGGCTTTCCATGGAGTTGGAGTAAGCGATACGGATGTTGTCCGGAGACTCGAATGCACCGCCCGGAACAACCGCGATCTTTGCCTCGGCAAGGAGGTAATCTGCCATTCCGAAGGAATCAGCGATCTTCTTTCCGTTCCACTCTTTATCATAGAAAGCAGTCATATTCGGCATTAAGTAGAAAGCGCCGTCTGCGTTGTTGCAGGTGATGCCATCCATGGAATTTAAGCGCTCTACCAGGAATTTACGGCGTTTGTCGAATTCAACTCTCATGGATTCCACGCTGTCCTGCGGTCCGCTGATCGCCTCGAGAGCTGCGTACTGGGCGATCGAGCAGGTGTTGGATGTTGTATGACCCTGAAGAGAAGTCATTCCTTTGATGAGAGCTGCATTTCCGGCTGCGTAACCAACTCTCCATCCGGTCATGGAGTAAGCTTTGGAAACACCATTGATGACAACGGTACGCTCCTTTACTTCCTCGGAGATCGAAGCAACGCAGAAGTGTTTCTTTCCTTCATAGATCAGCTTCTCGTAAACTTCATCGGAAATAATATAGAAGTCATGTTTGCAGGCAAGTTCTGCGAGCTCTGTGAGCTGTTCTTTTGTATATACAGCACCGGTCGGGTTGTTCGGTGTGTTGATCATGATCGCTTTTGTTTTCGGTGTGATGGCTTTCTTGATACCTTCCACGTTGAGGGCGAAACCGTCTTCCTCACGGTTCTGTACGAGGACCGGAGTAGCACCGGAAAGTTTTACCATCTCGATGTAGCTGACCCAGCACGGAGTCGGGATGATAACCTCGTCACCTTCTTCACAGAGGGCAAGAACTGCATTGACGAGCGGCTGTTTTGCGCCGGTTCCGATACAGATCTCGTTCGGTTTGTAAACGACATTGTTGTCTTTTAAGAATTTTGCACAGATCGCTTCTTTTAAGTCCATGATACCGGAGACAACCGTGTATTTTGTTTTCTGGGCATCGATCGCTGCCTTTGCCGCATCACAGATATTCTGCGGAGTACCGAAATCCGGTTCGCCGAGGTTGAAGGCGATCACATCGATTCCCTGTTTTCTTAATTCAGCGACCTTTCCGGTCAGTGCAAGTGTAGCGGCCGGTTTAATGTTCTGGATCCTCTTTGTAAGCATCATAATGATTTCCTCCCTGTATGTTTTGATATTCCCCTGAGATTCGAACAATTCGTTCTTGTTTATGCTTAAATGATACCATAAGTGAATATAATTGTAAAATGTTTCTTTTTTTGATATAATATTCATAAATATTAACATTTAAATGAAAAGAATGTTACTATAAATATAGAAGAAACAGAAATGGAAAATGGTAGCTGTCAAACTTTTAGTTTTCAGAATTGAACTATTTTCAAATAATATTTCTGGACAAAAATGAAATCCTGTGGTAAAAAGCAGAAGAGAGATGAGCGTTATAAAAAAACATGTGTGAAAGCAGGATCGAAATAGAAAACTGCCGGTCCCGGCAGAAAGGAGAACGTGATGACATTTCTGGAAATTGAAGCATTTTTAAAGATCGCTCAGTGCGGAAGTTTTTCCGCGGCGGCAGAAAAATTATATATCACACAGCCGGCTCTTGGACGAAGGATCCGGGCGCTGGAGGAAGAACTTGGATATTCCCTGTTTATCCGGAACAAAGGAGTTCGCCATGTGGAACTCACGAGACAGGGACGTGCCTTTGTCGGGATCGCTCATCGCTGGCAGGCTCTCTGGAACGAGACACAGGAAGAATCGCTCCTCGGAAATGAGAAGAGTTTCTATGTTGCGAGTGTAGGAAGTCTCCTGGCATTCATGCTTCCGACCGTGTTTCAGGAGTTCATGAAAGATACGCCGGAGTGCAGCCTGCATGTGACGACACTCCATTCCAGTGATGCCTATGGGTATGTGAACAATAAGACGGTGGATATCGCATTTATCACGGATCCGATGTACTCTTCCCAGGTAAAGACGGAGATCCTGTTTAAAGAAAAGCTCTGTCTGGTCGTCGGGACGGAGCTGAAACTTCCGAAGCGGATCAGCATTTCAGACCTCGATCCACGCAAGGAGATCCGGACGCAGTGGGATCAGAATTTTGACAGCTGGCACAACTACTATTTCAGCAGTGCGGCCGTCCCGAGTGTCTATCTCGATGAAATGGGCTTTTTGCAGTACTTTACGCAGAATGGTGACAACTGGGCGTTTCTACCTGTGTCGGTTGCAAAGAGCATCTTAAAAAACACCCCGGTTTCCATCCATGAACTGGATGTGGAGCTCCCGAACCGGACCCTGTACTATCTGTACCGGGCAGGGGATGAATCTCCATATCAGGAACATCTTCTCGAGATCTGCAGGCAGAAATTAGCCGGGGAGAGCGGGATCACGCTGATGGAGCCGATCCTGAATCTATGAGTGGAGAAAAAATTCAGATTTAGTGGATCGTTTAGAGAAAGAGATCATTTGCAGAAATAAAAAGCAGCAGCATTTTCTGGAGAGAATGTCAGAAAATGCTGCTGCTTTTTTGCGGACAACGAGCCAAAGTCCGCGCTAGCGCGAGACCTTGGCGACTGTCGCGATAACAAGGGGAAACTCGCGAAGCGTGTTTTCACTTGTTTACAGGAAATTCCGATGGAACTTCCCGTCAAAAAAATGGACACAAATGGTACGCAAAATACATATCTGAAAATAGTGTAGCAGGAGATTGGCTTATGATACAAAAATGTGAAGCTTTGCGATCGCATCTGCAACCTTCGGACTTGTTGCCGGATGTGCGATCGGCGGTCCGATCGCGACACGCCGGATCAAACAGTTTAATCTTCATTCAACGGAAAAAGCAGAGGGCGAGACAAAGAAAGAAGAAGGAGAGCCTTCCTAAAATGAAAGCTCTCCTGAAAAAACGGGAAAATACTATCTCTTGTTGCTTGCTCTCCAGATATGCATCTTCTCAGCCTCTGCGATCAGCTGGTCGCGGAACTGCGGATGTGCTACGGAGATGATCGCTTCAGTCTTCTGCCATGTGGAGAGACCTTTTAAGTTTACTTTACCGTACTCAGTAACGAGATAGTGGATATTCGCACGGGTATCGGTAACGATGGAGCCAGGAGCCAGAGTCGGAACGATCCTGGACTCTAAGGTGCCGTCTTTCTTCTTGAAGGTAGAAGAGCAGCAGATGAAGCTCTTTCCGCCCTTGGAAAGATAAGCGCCCAGAACGAAGTCGAGCTGTCCGCCGGCTCCGCTGATGTGCTTGATTCCTGCGGACTCAGCATTTACCTGGCCAAAGAGGTCAAGGTCAACTGCGTTGTTGATGGACATGAAGTTGTCGAGAGACGCAATCGTGCGGACATCGTTTGTGTAGTCGACCGGTGCGGACATGCACTCCGGATTCTTATTTAAGTAGTCGTATAATTTCTTTGTACCTGCGCCGAATGCATAAACCTGACGGCCTTTGTCGATATTCTTTCTCGCGCCGGTGATCTTTCCTGCGTTTGCGATATCAACGAAAGCGTCAACGTACATCTCTGTGTGCACACCGAGATCCTTTAAGTCGGATTTTGCGATCAGAGCACCGACTGCGTTCGGCATTCCGCCGATACCGAGCTGTAAGCATGCTCCGTCCGGGATCTCCTCAAGGATCAGCTTTGCAACTGCTTCATCGACATCGCTTGCAGCTGCAGCGCCGCCCATCTCAGCGATCGCCGGGTTGTCACCTTCTACGATCATGTCAACGTGGGAGATATGAACACCTTCCTCAGTACCGCCGAAGCATACCGGCATATTTTCATTTACTTCCACGATAACGACCTTGGAGGTCTCGCAGACAGCAGCCATATGGGATGCGTTCGGTCCGAAGTTGAAGAAACCGTGCTCGTCCATCGGGGAAACCTGGAAGACAGCGACATCCGGCTTGTTCTGGGATTCTCTGTAATATCTCGGAAGCTCGGAGTAACGGAGCGGAGCGTAGTAGCAGAAGCCCTGTGCGATCGCTTTTCTCTCGATCCCGCTCATATGCCAGGAGTTCCATGTCATATGTTCAGCCGGGTTCTCGATCTTGAAGATCTCCGGTACCCACATTAAGATACCGCCGCGGAAGTTTACGTCAGTTAATTCCGGAAGTCTTTTTGCGATTTCCTTATCGACTGCGATCGGAGTTGCTGTTGTCCAGCCGTAATCGACCCAGTCACCGGATTTGATAACGGAAGCTGCTTTCTCAGCGGAAACCAGCTTTTCCTGATACATCTGTTTGAAATCCATTTTAATACCCTCTCTTTGTAACCATAAAAATATTACTGCATCTCAGAACTTTGCCGGGATCATAGGATCCGGGGCCAAACTCTGACATTATTTTATCATTATCTGCCGGCAAGGTCAAGAAATCCGGTGAAAAAGGAATAGAAAGAAATGGTAAAACATGACAAAAACAGAAAGTGACGCGTCAGAGCATAAAAGTAACTTTTGTACGAAATGAAGAGTAAAGTTCCTAATTTGTTTAGAAAAAATATATAAAAAGCTTTTGATAATGATTTGACAGCAAAACGGTTTGGTGATATGATTAGTTATACATAATATACTGCCTTGCTTATGGAAAAATATATGGTGTAGAGCTTGGCAGCGGTATGATGAGGAGGAAAAGAAAATGGCAAAGAAAGTTGTACTTGCAGGTGCATGCCGTACGGCAATCGGAACAATGGGTGGCGAATTAAGCACAGTACCGGCTCCGGAGCTTGGCGCAATCGTAATCAAAGAGGCTTTAAAGAGAGCAGGAGTTGCTCCGGAAGCTGTTGACCAGGTTTACATGGGCTGCGTAATCCAGGCTGGTCAGGGACAGAACGTAGCACGTCAGGCTACATTAAAAGCTGGTCTCCCGATCGAGGTTCCGGCTGTTACGATCAATGTTGTATGCGGTTCTGGTCTTGAGGCTGTCAACATGGCTGCTGAGATGATCCTTTCCGGTGACGCTGATATCGTTGTTGCAGGTGGTATGGAGAACATGTCCATGGCTCCGTATGCAATGATGAAAGGCCGTTACGGATACCGTATGGGCAATGCTACATTAGTTGATACAATGGTTAACGATGCTCTCTGGGATGCATTCAACAACTACCACATGGGTATCACAGCTGAGAACATCTGCGATCAGTGGGGTCTTACAAGAGAAGAACTGGACAAGTTCGCTGCAGTAAGCCAGCAGAAGGCAGAGGCTGCTCAGAAGTCCGGCGCATTCAAGGACGAGATCGTTCCGGTAGAAGTTAAGAAGAAAAAAGAGACAGTTATCGTAGATACAGATGAAGGCCCGCGTCACGGAACAACGGTTGAGACTCTTGGTAAGTTAAAACCGGCATTCAAGAAAGACGGCGGCTTAGTTACAGCTGGTAACTCCTCAGGAATCAACGACGGCGCAGCTGCAGTTGTTGTTATGAGCGAAGAGAAAGCTGAAGAGCTCGGTGTTAAGCCGATGGCTACATGGGTTGCTGGTGCTCTCGGCGGCGTAGATCCGAAGATCATGGGTATCGGACCGGTTGCAGCTACAAGAAAAGTTCTTAAGAGAACAGGCATGGAGATCAAAGACTTCGATATCATCGAGGCTAACGAGGCATTCGCTGCACAGTCTGTAGCAGTAGGCAAAGAGCTTGGCTTTGACCTTAACAAGTTAAACCCGAATGGCGGCGCGATCGCTCTTGGTCACCCGGTTGGAGCTTCCGGATGCCGTATCCTTGTTACACTTCTTCATGAGATGGAGAAAGCAGATGCTAAGAAGGGTCTTGCAACTCTTTGCATCGGCGGCGGAATGGGCTGCGCTACAATCGTAGAGAGAGACTAATCTGGGACTTTGGCAAAATCTGAGGAGAACTACATATGGGTTTTGTAAAATATGAGCAGGACGGTTTTGTTGGTGTTATCACCATCAACCGTCCGGAGGCATTAAACGCTTTAAATACAGAGGTTATTCAGGATTTAGACGCTGTTCTTGACAGCATCGATCTTGGTACAACAAGAGTGCTGGTTGTGACCGGCGCGGGTGAGAAATCCTTTGTTGCCGGCGCAGATATCGCTGCAATGAGCACAATGACTGTACAGGAGGCACGTGAGTTCAGTAAAGCTGGAAACGATGTTTTCCGTAAGCTGGAGACACTTCCGATCCCGTCGATCGCAGCTGTCAACGGTTTCGCGCTTGGCGGTGGAAATGAACTTGCAATGAGCTGTGATATCCGTTACTGCTCCGAAAACGCTATGTTCGGACAGCCGGAGGTTGGTCTTGGCATCACTCCGGGATTCGGTGGAACGCAGCGTCTCGCAAGACTGATTGGAACCGGAAAAGCAAAGGAAATGGTATATGCTGCTGTCAATATCAAAGCAGACGAAGCATACCGGATCGGTCTTGTAAACGGTGTGTGCACGAAGGAAGAACTTATGCCGACAGTTATGAAACTGGCAAAGAAGATCGCCTCCAACGCACCGATCGCTGTCAGAAATTCCAAGGAGTCCCTGACAGATGGTTATCTTTCCGACCTTGACCACGCAATCTCCATCGAAGAGAAATATTTCTCCGAGTGCTTCGAGACCGAGGACCAGAAGGAAGGAATGAAGGCGTTCCTCGAAAAGAGAAAAGTGGACGGCTTCAAAAACAAATAAATGGAACTGTTCAGTCTGAACAGCGATCAGTAAGTCTACATCATATGTTTGCATAAAGGAGATAAAATCATGAAAGTTGGTATTATCGGCGCTGGAACCATGGGTTCCGGTATTGCACAGGCATTCGCACAGACAGAAGGCTATGAGGTAATGCTCTGCGACATCAATGAGACATTTGCAGCGAACGGAAAGAAGAAAATTGCCGCTGGATTCGAGAAGAGAATCGCAAAAGGCAAAATGACTCAGGAAGAGGCTGACAAGATCCTGAACAAGATCACAACAGGCGTAAAAGATATCTGTGGTGACTGCGACCTCGTTGTTGAGGCTGCAATCGAGAACATGGAGATCAAGAAGCAGACATTCAAAGAGCTCGACGCAATCTGCAAACCGAGCTGTATCTTTGCTACAAACACTTCTTCCCTTTCCATCACAGAGATCGGCGGCGCAGTTGAGAGACATGTAATCGGTATGCATTTCTTCAACCCGGCTCCGGTTATGAAGCTGGTTGAGGTTATTGCTGGTTTAAACACAAAACCGGAAGATGTTGAAGCAGTTAAGAAGATCTCCGAGGAGATCGGCAAGACTCCGGTACAGGTAGAAGAGGCTGCTGGTTTCGTTGTAAACAGAATTCTTATTCCGATGGTCAACGAAGCAGTCGGCATTTACGCTGATGGCGTTGCTTCCGTAGAGGGTATCGATACTGCCATGAAGCTTGGCGCTAACCATCCGATGGGACCGTTAGCTCTCGGTGATCTGATCGGTCTTGATGTTGTTCTTGCAATCATGAACGTTCTTGAGACAGAGACAGGCGATCCGAAGTATCGTCCGCATCCGCTTCTTAAGAAGATGGTTCGCGGCGGCCTTCTTGGAAGAAAGACCGGCAAGGGCTTCTACGATTACAGCAAATAATAATGTAAGGGTTGCCTGACGGTGATCTTATCCCGTCAGGCAATATGCCTTTTATAACAGAAGAGTAAATTTCGAATTATTTTTTTATTACGATTGTTTATTTTTTCACAATATGTTATAATGAAAAGGCATGTACTAAATTAGGTACATCGGGGGAGTGAAGCATCCACATTCCCCCATGTTATACATGATACAATTCACAAGGAGGAACTAAAAACATGGATTTTACATTAGGTAAAGAGCATGAGATGGCGAGAACACTGTTCCATGATTTCGCCGAGAAGGAAGTCAAACCCCTTGCTCAGGAGGTTGATGAGGAAGAGAGATTCCCGGTTGAAACCGTAGAGAAGATGGCTAAAAACGGTTTCCTCGGTATTCCGGTACCGAAGGAGTATGGTGGACAGGGCTGTGATCCGCTTACATACGCTATGTGCGTTGAGGAGCTTTCCAAAGTTTGCGGTACTACAGGCGTTATCGTTTCCGCACATACATCCCTTTGCATGGATCCGATTATGACATTCGGAACAGAAGAGCAGAAGCAGAAATTCCTCGTTCCGCTTGCAAAAGGCGAGAAGTTAGGCGCATTCGGTTTAACTGAGCCGGGCGCTGGTACAGACGCTCAGGGTCAGCAGACAAAAGCTGTTTTAGACGGTGACGAGTGGGTATTAAACGGTTCCAAGTGCTTCATCACTAACGGTAAGTATGCTGATACATACATCGTTATCGCTGTAACAGGCACTGTTGAGAAACGTGGCAAAATGCAGAAAGAGATTTCCGCATTTATCGTAGAGAAAGGTACACCGGGCTTCACTTTTGGTACAAAAGAGAAGAAGATGGGTATCCGCGGATCTGCAACATATGAACTTATTTTCACAGACTGCCGCATCCCGAAGGACAACCTCTTAGGTAAGAAGGGTGAGGGCTTCAAGATCGCTATGCATACTCTTGACGGCGGACGTATCGGTATCGCTGCTCAGGCTCTTGGTCTTGCAGAGGGCGCTCTTGACAGAACAGTTGCTTACGTAAAAGAGAGAAAGCAGTTCGGCCGCACAATCGGTCAGTTCCAGAACACACAGTTCCAGCTTGCTGATATGGCAACAAAGGTAAAAGCTGCTCAGATGATGGTTTACCGTGCAGCAATGGCTAAGGCTACTCAGAAGTCCTACGGCGTAGAGGCAGCAATGGCTAAACTGTATGCAGCAGAGGTTGCTATGGAAGTAACAACAAAGGCTGTACAGCTCCATGGTGGTTATGGTTACATCAGAGAGTACGACGTAGAGCGTATGATGCGTGATGCTAAGATCACCGAGATCTACGAAGGAACAAGTGAAGTTCAGAGAATGGTTATCTCCGGCGCACTGTTAAAATAATAATTTAACAGCTGGAAGATCATAACTATAAATGAAAATAAGGAGTGAAATACAGTGAAAATCGTTGTTTGTGTAAAACAGGTGCCGGATACTAAGGGCGGCGTAAAGTTCAAACCGGATGGAACACTTGACAGAGCAGCTATGCTCACAATCATGAACCCGGATGATAAAGCTGGTCTGGAGGCAGCTCTTCGCTTAAAAGATCAGTATGGTGCAGAAGTTACAGTAGTTACAATGGGTCTTCCGAAGGCTGAGGAAGTTCTTCGTGAGGCTATGGCTATGGGCGCTGATAACGGTATCCTTGTTACAGACCGTGTTCTCGGCGGTGCTGATACATGGGCTACATCCCAGACAATCGCTGGTGCTTTAAGAAACCTTGACTATGACCTCATCATCACAGGCCGTCAGGCTATCGATGGTGATACAGCTCAGGTAGGTCCGCAGATCTCTGAGCACCTTGGTCTTCCGGTAATCAGCTATGCTGAGGGCATCGAGATCGATGGCGATTCCGTAATCGTTAAGCGTCAGTTCGATGATAGATACATGATGTTAAAGGCTAAAATGCCGTGCTTAATTACAGCACTTTCTGAATTAAATGAGCCGCGTTACATGACTCCGGGCGGAATCTTCGATGCATACAAGAAAGAGATCACCGTTTGGGGCAGAAAAGATCTGAAAGATGTCCTTGATTCCAACCTTGGTCTTAAGGGATCCCCGACTCAGATCGCTAAGGCTTCCGACAAAGTAAGAAAGGGTGCAGGCGTTAAGGAGACAAACCTTGATCCGTCCGCAGCTGCAAATTACATTGTTGAGAAACTTACTGAGAAACATGTACTTTAATTCAAAAAAAGAAAAGTGTGGTGAAAAGTGATGAATTTAGCAGAATATAAGGGTGTATATGTCTTTGCACAGCAGGTAGACAATCAGATCAGCAGCATCGCTCTGGAGCTGATCGGTAAAGGTAAAGACCTGGCAAAAGATTTAGGAACAACTGTAACAGCAGTTTTAGTTGGTTCCAACGTAAAAGGTCTTGCAGACGAACTCGGTGAGTACGGTGCAGACAAAGTTATCGTTGTTGACGATCCAGAATTAAAAGATTACAGAACTGAGCCGTATACTCATGCGATCACATCTGTTATCAACGAGTTCAAGCCGGACATCTTCTTAATCGGTGCTACAGCAATCGGTCGTGACCTTGGCCCGCGTGTTTGCGCACGTATCCATACAGGTCTTACAGCAGACTGCACACAGCTCGATATCGGAGATTTCCCGCTCGTAGCTATGCCGGGTAAAGAGCAGAAACATGGTCAGCTCCTTATGACCCGTCCGGCATTCGGCGGCAACACGATCGCTACAATCGCTTGCCCGGAATTCCGTCCGCAGATGGCTACAGTACGTCCAGGCGTTATGCAGAAGCTTGACCGTGAGGCTGGCAGAAAAGCTGAAATTGTCGAATTCAACCCGGGCTTCACTCCGGACAACAAGTACGTTGAGATTCTCGAGATCGTTAAGGCAGTATCCGACGTAGCTGATATCATGGATGCAAAGATCCTTGTTTCCGGTGGCCGTGGAGTTGGCAGCGCAGAGAACTTCAAACTGCTTGATGACCTCGCTGAGGCTATTGGCGGTACAGTAAGCTGCTCTCGTGCAGTTGTAGATTCCGGCTGGAAGCCGAAAGATCTTCAGGTAGGACAGACTGGTAAGACTGTTCGTCCGCACGTATACTTCGCAATCGGTATTTCCGGTGCTATCCAGCACGTAGCTGGTATGGAAGAGTCTGACATCATCATTGCGATCAACAAAGATGAGTCCGCTCCGATCTTCGATGTAGCTGACTACGGTATCGTAGGCGACTTAAACAAGATCGTTCCGATGCTGACAGAGAAGATCAAAGAAGCAAAGGCTGCAGCAGCTAAATAATTTACGTGAATTGTAAATGTATATAAAGTAGGCAGAGTGATTCTGCCGGTAGTGTCACAACAGGTGATGATCCCCGTCCGGGTTTCCGGGCGGGGATTTTTGCATTATGGTGTCCTTGGTTTATCCTTCGTTTGTTGATTATAATGATAGAAGACTGATAAATGGAGGATTTTTTATGTTGTATATGAGTGAACTTAGAGAGTACGGGGAATATCTGAGGGACAGGGAGATGAGTGAGAATACGGTAGGAAAATATCTGCGGGATGCGGAGAATTTTCTACAGTTTTCGAACGGAAGAGAGATCAGCAGGGAGCTGATGATGGAGTATAAATCATATATTTTGAATGCATGGAAGATATCGAGTGTAAATTCCATGATCACGGCAGTGAATTCATATCTGAAATGGGCAGGACAGGCGGAATTCTCTATCCACACCTGCCGGGTACAGAAGCAGATCTTTCGGGAGAAGAGCAGGGAGCTTGGAAAGGAAGAATATTACAGGCTGTTAAATGCAGCAGTTTCGGAAAAGAGAGAGCGGCTTTCCGGAATTCTGAGGACAATCGCGGCGACAGGAATGCGGATCGGTGAACTTCGGTATCTGACGGTGGAGACACTATCGAGACAGAAAATAGAGATCTATTTTAAAGGAAAACAGAGAGTGATTCTTATGGCGAGGTCTCTTGTGATATTTCTGCGGGATTATTGCCGGAGAAACAGGATCACAAGCGGGATAATATTTGCCACAAAGAATGGAAATCCGGTAGACCGGAGAAATATCTGGGTGGAGATGAAGGAATTATGCGAACCGGCGAGAGTACTGCCGTCAAAGGTGTTTCCACACAATCTGAGACACCTGTTTGCGAGATGCTTTTATGAGAGAGAACGGGATCTCGTGAGACTGGCAGATTATCTGGGACACAGCAGTATCGAGACGACGAGACGGTATACGATGATCACAAGTGAGGAGGCGTGTGCGCGAGAGCTGGAACTGGGACTCGCAGGGAACGAATCATGGGGCGGGGCAGAAAAAAAATAAGACGGAAGAGATTAAAAAAGGAGAACAGCCGTTATGACATAATGGGTATTATGTCATGCGGTGGCGCTGAGATCTTCGGAATTTTTATCTCCATTTCTTCGTTGCCGTAATGACGCATTAACTAAATATGCCAAAAAGAGCTCGGATTCACTGAAATTTATTGTATTTCGAGACCGTTCGTGATATGATAACTTATGTACACATATGAATTTTTAATCATTTGGTATTCTGATTACACCTCAGATACTGGATGATTAAAAAAAGTAGAACTTCCAATACGACATAATACCCATTATGTCATGAATAGAGGCGAACGGATGATGCAGGATACCATGGTCGGGAAAAAGTTTGGAAATCTGGTGGTTCAGAAGCTGGCTTACCGGGGAAAAGATTCAAAGAAATACTGGGAATGCCAGTGTGGCTGTGGCAGAGTCTGTCTTGTCCAGGAATCCCATCTGAAAAACGGTCATACGAAGAGTTGTGGCTGTCTGCGAAAAAAAAGGATGACGAACCGCTGGCTGGATCTTACCGGGCAGAGGTACGGGAGACTTGTGGTCCTGCGGCTGGCGAATCAAGATGAGATTTCAGTCTATGGTACTGGCAAGGAAGGAGAACCTGGAAAAATAGCAGAAGAAAATGCTGGGGTTTTGGGCAGACTGCAGGATCTGTGGCTTTGCAGGTGTGATTGCGGAAATGTATGCGTCTGTCAGAAGGAAAATCTCAGGGACGGAAAGACAAAGAGCTGCGGCTGTTTCCGCAATGAAACCCGACAGAAAAATATGCGCAAGGCAATTCACTTTGTGGACGGAACCTGCGTGGAGCGCATCGCGTGCCGAAAGACCTGCGTCAACAACACCAGCGGTCACCGCGGTGTATATCGGAGATCCAACGGAACCTGGCGGGCCAGCATCGGATTTCAGGGAAAAGTCTACAATCTTGGGACCTTCACTGCGTTTAATGAGGCGGTGCAGGCGAGGGTGAAGGCGGAGAAAGAGTTGTATGATCCGTTTATCAGAAGCTTTCAGGCACAGAAAAAGAAGACTTCAGGCAATGAAATTCCTTCATGTGCCGTAGGAGCAGAAAAGCAGATGGAAGAAGTTCTTGCAGAATGATTCACCCAAAGGTATGTGTACAAGTAATTGATCAATGTGTGGATAGGATACAAAGGTATCAATCAGAAAGAAGGGACAGTATGAAGAAGATGAAGTTGATCAAATCAAAGAAAATGCTGACAGTGCTGCTTACCGCAACGGCGGCGATGGCAGTGACTCCGATGGCGGGGTATGCGGAGACAGTACAGACAAAGCAGATCGTAAATCAATCTTCAGAGGCAACGGTTGAAGTTTTAAGTGGAAACTGCGGACCTGTTGATGAGGAGGGTAATTTTACGGAGTCAACCAAATGGAGTCTGGAAAAGAATTCAGAAGCGGAGGAATTCTATACTCTAAGAATTAGTGGAAATGGCCGTATGGCTGATTTTACAATAAATAACACAGAAGATAACAGACCGTGGAAGGACTATTTGGACTCCATCAAAAAAGTAGAAATGGAATCTGGCATAACTTCGATTGGATCATGGGCATTCAGCAATATGATAAATTTAGAGGAAGCAAATATTCCTCTTAGTGTAGAGAGTTTGGGAGATTGTATTTTCCGTAATGACACAGCGCTTACAACAGTTACATGGCCGGAAAATTTCGAAGCCCCTGAGTTGGTTGATTCAGATTCAAATACAAACATATATAAGGGAAGATATGTGCCGACGAGCATGTTTGATGGATGTACAAGTCTTGGAGAAGGTATAGATCTGGAGAAATGGCTTCCGTCCAGCTTTGAAGGTGTTGGCTGTGCTGCATTTCGCAAAACTATGTTTTCAGTAAATTTTGATGAGTGGTCGAATCTTAAATATATTGGCGCATATGGATTTGCAGAGATACCGAATCTTGACAGTGTCACAATTAAGGACAGCTGGGAGTTTGGAATGCGTGGTGCAAACTCTAATGCATTTAATGGATCTGGTTTAAGAGAAGTAGTAGTAGAAGACAAACGAACAGAAATTCCGAATGCAATGTTTTGTAGATGTAACGCACTGGAATCTATAACATTGGGTAAATCGATTGAAAAGATCGGTACGAATGCATTTTCGGGCACATCAAGTTTGAAAAACATTGATTTAAAGAATGTAACACAGATTTCTGGGTATGCATTCTATGATTCAGGATTAAGGGAGTTAATACTGCCGAAGAAAGTGAGATTAGTGGATGGAAGAGCGTTTGGACGCTGCGCCGAGTTGGAAAAAATATATATAGATTCCGATAATGTGGCATTAAATGGTAATTCATTTACTGGGTGCAGCAGTCTTTCTTATATTGAAACGGCAGAAAACACAAGTGTTGCAATGAATAATTCGTTTAAAGAGACTGGGCAGCCAGGGGAAACAGCAGCAGTAAATCTTGAGGAGATCAACGCAAAGGGCACTATAAGCGGAAGGATTAATGAGCTGACCGGGTTAAAAAAACTGTCCATGGATGGGGATAGCGAGATCGCTAAAAATATTAATCGAATTGCAACAAACTCACTGCAGACATTGACCATCAGTGGAAATAGCTATGAATTTGATGGGTATTGCTTCGCTAAGAACAATGTGCCGGAAAATTTGATTGTAACGGCAAAAAATACAAAGGCTTCTGACAAAAAAGAGGCAGCATTCCGTTCCAATCATGGTATTAAGAATGCCAAATTTACTGGAAAAAATGTTGAGCTTCAGAGCAAGATGTTCGCAGGTTGCGCAAACCTTGATAGACTTGATTTGTCAAAAGCTGAGAATGTTACATTTGGATCCCAGTGTTTTGGAGATGATACTAATACAGGTTATACTGGTGGATCTGTAAATAAATTTAATAAAAATTGTGTAATTTACGTTGCCAATAACAGGGATGCCCAAAAAGCAAGATCTGATTCGGGAATAAGCAATGACGCAGGAATTATTCTTGTTGCAAACGGCGGAATCGTTTTGGATCAGGCAAATGGCATAGACGCTGTTGTAAAAGATGGATATTGTGCAGAGTGGTATGATAATGCTGAATTTAATGGGCATGCAGTAACAACAACGGAGTCAGGGCATACATATTATGCAAAGTGGATCAAGAGCAGTTATAAAGTAACACCGGATTCCGTTGCGTTTGGCAGTGTTGAATATAAAGAAGATGCAGAGCCTAAGACTGTGATCGCGACCAGCAGCAACGCGGAAGAGTTCTCTATCACGGCATTTTGTTCAGATGATACGATTTTTGATATTGGTGTGACAGGTAGGGAAGTTACGATTACACCTAAAACAGATAATGCAGTTGGAAAATATAGTGAAAAGGTGTACATTACCTTAAATAATGGAACGGCCTTTATCGTTCCGGTGACAATGATGATCAAGCAGGCAGAGCCGGCCTATGAAGAGATGCTTCCTACGGGACTGATTGCTGACCAGTGGCAGAAACTTTCTGAGGTAAAAGGCTTACCAAAGGAGTTTAAGTGGAAGAATCCTAAAACCATTTTAAAGGAATATGGGCTCCAGAAGTTTGAGGCAGTATACACACCGGATGATAAAAATTACCATTCTGTAGATTGCATGGTTGAAGTAGATGTCATGCCGGAAGCGCTGGTAATGAATTCCGTACCGGTAATTACTGCAGAGGACATAACCTTAACGGTAGAGGATAAGTTCGACCCGAAGGATGGAGTCACTGCCTGGGATGAGGAAGATGAGGATCTTACAGACAAAATCGAGATCACCTATAATGATGTGGATACCAAGAAAGCGGGACTTTATAAAGTAATCTATAAAGTAACGGACAGTGATGGAGCGACTGTGACGAAGACCATCACGGTTACAGTCAACCCGAAGATGGAGACATTAAATGCCATTCCGACAATCAGCGCAAAGGACGTAACCCTGACCGCAGGCGACAGCTTTGATGCAAAGAAGAATGTGGCAGCTGCGGATGCGGAAGATGGAGATCTGACAGCAAAGATCGAGGTGATTGCAAACGATGTCGACACCACAAAGGCTGGCACTTACCATGTAATGTATAAGATAACCGACAGCAAGGGAGCTTCCGCAACGAAGACGATCACTGTAACGGTAAAAGCAAAAGCTAACACTAACAGTTCCGACAGCGATGATAGTGACGAACCGGCATCCAGTACGACGAGGAAGACAAGCCTGGTATCAGCCTCCACATTGGAAGGATTCTGGAAGCGGAATGAAAAAGGCTGGTGGTTTGAGGCGAAGGACGGAAGCTATCCGAAGTCTTCCTGGAAACTGATCGGCTGGAATGGAAAACAGCAGTGGTATCACTTCGATGAGAACGGCTACATGCAGACCGGTTGGATCAAAGACAATGGAATCTGGTATTACCTGCATAATCAGGCTGACGGAAGTCAGGGACATATGTACACTGGCTGGCATCTGATCGACGGAAAGTGGTACTACTTCAGTGAAGGTATGAAGCAGCCGCAGGGCGCAATGCTTGCAAACACGACTACACCGGATGGATATGAAGTTGGTCCGGACGGGGCATGGACTGGTAAATAAAAATGCAGAATTCATTGAATGGTTTTGCTGAGATGAATTCATAAAAAGCAGATGTAGAGGACAGAACCTGGTATTCTCTGAAAAGGGGATATCTGGTTCTGTTTCTCTATATGGAGAACGCGTAGGAAAAGCTGAACGTGGTCCGGCAGCAGGTGCTGTGTTTGAAGTTAATTCATGTTATCATAACACTATAAGCTCTCGAAAAGCAAAGAGAATGTTTATGAAAGCCAATAAAAAATAGCAGAATGCAAACAGAAAGTTGATATAGGAAAATGCTAAAATTTAAGCGAAAGGCAGTATAGAAATCACGTTTAAATGTGAGGAGCGAAAATGAAGAGACTAAACATCCCGGTAGGAGTATCCAATTTTGAAGAGATTAGAAAAACTGGATCGTACTATGTCGATAAAACTGGATTAATCGAAGAACTTCTAAAGACATTTTCGACACAGGTGACTCTTGTTACCCGGCCGCGCTGATTTGGAAAAACACTTGGGATGAGTATGCTGGCGAGTTTTTTTGATGTTCGGAAGGACAGCAGTGAGCTGTTTGAGGGATTGAAGATCGCAGAAAATAATAAAATCTGCAGAGAGTGGATGAACCAGTACCCTGTGATTTTTCTGAGCTTAAAAGACGTGGATGGTCTAAGTTTTGAGTCGGCAAAAGATATGCTCAGAATGCAGATCGCGGCGCTTTACAATGAGCATTTCTATTTGAAACAGAGTGAGCGGGTAAATGAAAATGAACGGGAAATATTCGGTCAGCTTGCGAATGTAGTGTAGGGCAGACCGACGGATGCCATGCTGAAGATGAGCCTGTCCGTGTTGATGCGGATGATGGAGATGCATTATGGAAAGAAGGTCATCCTGCTGTTAGACGAGTATGATGTGTCGCTAGCGAAGGCGAGTAGTCACAAATACTATGACGAGATGCTGGAGATCATCCGGGCAATGATGAGTACGGCGCTGAAGGACAACACATCCCTGCAGTTTGCGGTGATAACCGGATGCCTTCGTGTATCGAAAGAGAGTATTTTTACCGGGACCAATAATTTTGTTTCTGATACGATCTCTGATACCCGTCTGAATGAATACTTTGGATTTACACAGAAAGAAGTGGACCAGATCCTGACAGATGCAAAGAGGGAAGATCAGCTTGCAACGGTAAAAGCCTGGTATGATGGTTACCATTTCGGTGAATTTGATATCTATTGTCCGTGGGACGTTATGAACTATGTGTCAAGGCTGCAGACGGATCCAAGCGCAAGACCGGCGGGTTACTGGAAAAATACCAGCGATAATGCGATCATCCGCTCTTTTATCGATATGAAGAGCGATACGATTACCAGGAAGATTTTTATCATGCTTTTCTGGCGGGAATCTTTACCGGAGCCGGATATATGGTGGAGTCAAATAGGGAACATGGTGAAGAGCGGAGTGATGTGGTGGTAAAAGATCTCCGGCATGGGGCGGTGTTTTGGAATCGCTTTTTATAAGAGGCGCTGTATGGTAAAAAAAAATAGAGTCCTGGAAGTTCCCCGGTTGTTGGCTGTAATAGAGACTGACGATTGGGGGACTTTTTTGAAATTCGAATGAAAAACAGATAAATAGCTGTGTACTTTACCGAATAAAACAGTTATACAAAGAAACATGACCGTGCTATGATAGATTTAAGAAACATGCAGGGGCAATGAGAAGGTTTCTATAAAGTTGCTGCAGAAATTTATTTACATCAGGAAGAGACGGGAGGCAGATACATGAATTTACTCGATCTATTCAGTCTTCAGGGAACCTTGTTTGCACTGATGATTGTCGGAGCAATCTTAAAGAAAAAGGAGATCATCGATGCCAATGGAAAGAAATGTCTGACAGATTTATGCATCAACGTGGTGATCCCATGTAATATCTTTAAGTCGTGCCTGATTGAATTCAACATGGAAATATTCCGGTCATGCGCACTGCTTTTACTGGCGGCGGTGATCATGCAGGCGGTCTGCCTGATTTTAAATAAGTTCATTTTTAACAGGTATGTGCCGCAGAGAAGGAAAGTCCTCCAGTACTGCACGATCGTTCCGATGAGTGGATTCCTCGGAAATCCGATCGCAGAGGCGATCTATAATGAGATCGGAGTTTTGTATACTTCAATTTTCCTGATCCCTATGCGGATCATCATGTGGTCTGTGGGGACAACTTATTTTGTGGCGGATGAGAAGGTGGATAAGAAGAAAGTCGCGAAGAACGTGCTGACACATCCATGTCTGGTCGCAATTTATCTGGGCTTGATCTGCATGGTGACTCAGGTGAAGCTTCCAGCTGTCATCACGGCGACAGTGAAGTATCTTGGGAATTGTAACAGCGCCCTCACGATGCTGATCGTGGGAACGATTTTGGCGGATGTAAAGATTACAACGATCTTTAATAAAGATACAGCCATGTTTTCTGTATTCCGTCTGATCATTCTCCCGGCAGCAGCACTGGTCGTTGGACTTGGACTTGGACTTGATGCCACATCACTGGGAATCAGCGTTCTGATGACCGGCATGCCTGCCGGAGCTACGGCGGCGATTTTTGCGGCAAGATATGACAGCGACGCCTTGTTTGCAACGAGATGCGTGGTTATGACGACGCTAATGTCCATGCTGACCCTGCCAGTCTGGTGTTATCTGGCAGGGTGAGAGGGCCCGGGCAGGTCGATCGTTTTCAGTTGGGAGAAGAGATAGAAATTTTTGTTCATTTGAAAAACGGCACACCGCATGCGATAGAGAACGGAAAGCTAGGTGGTTGTGCCGGTTCTGGTGAGTGCAGCGTTTGCGGCATCCATAAAGTTCCGGATCGCCTTCCACTGGTAAGGCTGTTCCAGAGAACCGAAGCGGATCTTATATTTGGCGGATCGTCCGAGATGGATGATCCGCATTTTTTTGCGCTGCTCAGGGGAGAGGGAGCTCATGGCAAGGTTCAGTGGGGAGATGCAGGCGCCTTTTCCGGCGGCGCAGAGCTCCAGAAGCATTCCCATATTGTCGGACTGGGTCTTTACGATTGGTTTGAAATTGCCCATGGTGATGAAGTGTCTTCCGAGCTGACCGGCGATGTCTGTGGCGTAGTTTAGAAGGAATGGGCAGTGTTCGAAGATCGAGAAGTCTTCCGGGCTTCTTAACATTAACGGTTCCGGCTGTGAATCTGTCAGTGCAGGGAGATCCTGGACAGAAAAGGAGACAGTGCCAGCGGTGCCATGAGTGAAATCAGAGCCGGAGCAGCAGATAGTCTTTGGAAGATGTAAAAATAGGGAATCTGCTGGGGCGGCATCGGAAATGACCTCATGAAACAGAGAATCAGCAAGCAGAAGGACGACCTCCTCCTCATAGAAATCGCTCAGAGTGATCCCTGGCAGAAAATCCGGGAACTTCGCGATGGCGAGATCGATCTTATGTTCCATCAGGTCTTTTTGTAGTCCAGTGTTCGCATTTTCGATGACCTGGATCTCCATATGCGGGTAGCGGCGCTGGTATTCCGTGATGATCGCAGGCATGATGGCGTGGCAGCGGGTAAAGGAGATGCCGATCCGCAGGATGCCCTGCTCATTTTTAGTCAGGTCGGCAAATTCGTGCTGCATTGCCCGGTATTTTTTCTGGAAGTCTGCGGCGTACTGCCAAAAGATCTCTCCGGCATAGGTGAGCTCCAGGGGAACATGGCGGACGAAGAGCTTGCAGTCCAGCTCCTGTTCCAGATTGGCGATGTGGGTGCTCAGGGTCTGCTGGGTGATGTGGAGAGCATCGGCGGCTTTTGTGAAGCTGCGCTTCTCGGCGGTCATGAGAAAGTAGTCCATGGAAAGAAAGTTCATATAAAACCTCCGGAATATAAAAAAGAAAGGTAACTGTTCAGTAGGTCTGCGCACTTGCTGCGCTGACCGTAAGAAAACCTAGGCTAAAAGGCAAAAATCCATCGGCGTAGCCGATTTGGAATGGATTTTTGCATGTAACTGTGAAGGTACTGAACAGTTACAAAGAAAGTTTAATTGTAAGTGTCGTGCAGAGTCTCGGATCAGCTGTGCTGATCATAAAGGATACGGGACAGCCAGAATGAACTGGGAAAATCGTGGAAAAGAATAAAATCTGTAACTTATATACAGCTTTTTAGCTGTATTATATATCGGAAAATACAGTTAGACAAGTGGAAAATCCAGGCGTATACTATAATCATAAAGGTGGATCAGGATATCTGAACAGGGAACAGCTGGTTGAGGGAATGGTTCACGAAAGAAAATAGGGAAGAGGTAAACATTATGAAGGTACACACCAGTGAGACGGCCGTTCTGGTTGTGTTCGCGGTGACGCTGATCGGGTGCATCCTTGCGGGAATCCCGATTCTGGCAGCGTTGGCACTTGGATATCTGATCTTTTTCGCGTACACTTTGAGCCGCGGTTATACGGTCAGAGATATTCTCGGGATGTCCTGGAAGGGAATCAAGACGGCGAAAAATATTTTAATTACGTTTTTACTCATCGGGATGCTGACGGCGCTCTGGCGGGCGGCAGGAACGATCCCGGCGATCGTCTCCTACTGCGCAGGGCTTATGAATCCGTCGGTAATGATTTTGATGGCATTCCTTTTAAACTGTCTGGTGTCCGTCCTTACAGGAACAGCATTCGGAACGGCGGCGACCATGGGCGTGATCTGCATGACCATGGCGAAGGCGATGGGGTGCAATGAGATCCTGACGGGAGGCGCGATCCTCTCCGGCGTGTTCTTCGGGGACCGGTGTTCGCCGGTATCCACCAGCGCGCTGCTGGTCTCGGAGCTGACCCACACAAATATTTTTGACAATATCCGTCTGATGGTGAGGACGGCCATCGTGCCGCTAATTTTAACCTGTGCCTTTTACGGTGTCTGCGGAATCGCATTTCCGGCGGCGGAAGCCGGAAATTTGTCGCTGACGGAGAGCTTTTCGGGCGTATTCCATCTGGGACTGATTCCAATTCTTCCGGCGGTGGTGATCATGGTATTATCACTTTTCCGGGTACAGGTGCGGATAGCGATGCTGGCAAGTATCATGACGGCACTCGGCGTGTGCCTTTTCTGGCAGCACACGGACCTGTTCCTGATCGTTGGAATTCTGGTCAACGGTTATAAATCTCCGGATCCATCAATCTCGTCCATGATCGACGGCGGCGGAATCATGTCCATGGTGCGGGTGGCACTGATCATCACGATTTCGTCCTCCTATTCGGGTATCTTTGAGGGAACCGGACTTTTAAATGGTTTAAAATCGAAGATGGGCTCGGTGAGCAGAAAAATCACCGTTTTTGGTACGATCCTTATGACGTCCATGGTGGCGGGGATGGTGGCCTGCAATCAGACACTGGCGACGATGCTGGTAGATCAGATCTGCAAGGAACTGGAGCCGGACGCTCAGAAATTTGCGATCGATATGGAAAATTCTGTGATCGTAGTCGCACCGTTAGTTCCATGGTCGATTGCCGGTGCAGTTCCTCTGGCATCCGTGTCAGCACCGCTTACATCGATTGTGGCAGCAGTCTTTTTGTATCTGCTTCCGCTATGGTATTTTGGCGTGAGACTTAGGAAGAAATGAACGAAATGAAAGAAATGAAAGAAATGAAAGAAATACCCCTCACCTTGAAGATGCACTGCATTTTCGGGGTGAGGGGATTTGATTAGCGGAAGATTCCGATGGAACCTTCTCGCTTCGTGAAAAGGCATATTTTTCTGTTGATCAGGAGCGATTATTTTGCAGCCTTCACAGATACAACAGTACCGGAGAATGCGTCAACGGCGCTGACAGTACCTGTGTAGGTTACAGTAACCTTATCGCCATCTTTGACTTCTGCGAGTCCTTCCGGCTTTTTGTCATTATCGAATGTAAATGCGTAGTCCTTTCCGTCAGAGGTGATCGTGAACATAAAGTCCTTGATGTCGCTGATCGTTCCGGTCATCGTGGATTCTTTTTCTTCATCGGCTTTTTCAGTTGTTTCTTTTGCGTCAGCTGTTTCTTTTGCGTCAGCCGTTTCTTTTACTTCAGCCGTTTCCTTTGTGCCAGCCGTTTCCTTTGCAACGGTCGTTTCTTTTACTTCAGCTGTCTCCTTTGCAGCGGCAGTTGTCTGTGCAGCTGTGGTTGCGGTGGTTGTGCTCTGGGAAGAGCATGCGGTTGCTAATGCGAGAACGCCTGCTAAAGCAGCAGTCAATAATAAGTTCTTTTTCAAAATCAAAGCTTCCTTCCTGTACTTGAAATTGTAGTTGCAAGGAAAGAGAATTTGGAAACAGATGTTTCAGATCTCTTTCTTACGTCTACTATTGAACCATAAAGTTGTGTCTAAAGTGTCAATAAAACATGAAATTTAAAGGACAAATCTGAAAGATTTTCTTCAAGCAAGAAAGAAAAACGTAAGAGGTTTAAGAAAAATGTTTCGTCAAAGATACTTTGAGTAAGATGAATGTTGGATATGAAAAATTAGAGAGGTTTGTGTGAGCCGATAGAGCTTTATTCGAAGAAAACACATTCGAAACAGAGGCACCGCAAGGAAAATTTACATAACCATGGCAAAGATATCAGATAGAAAGATTTGAAAGGATTTGTATTTGGATTTTGAAAATTGCAGTCGTTAGGGAGATTGTGTAATGGTCACGGTATCTGCACTCCACCAAGGGGAGCGGAAATACCGTGACTTTTTGAAATTCGCATAATATGGTCGGTGAATAACAGTTACCGCTCCGGCGTGGTTTTCCAGATTCTACCCAGTGTGCGAGTATAGGAATTGGAGAGATGGTGCTGCATTGCCAGAGCTGCTTTTTCAGGCTGATTTTTGAAGATTGCTTCACCGATAGCCAAATGTTCTTTATATACGAGCTTTCCATCAATGGAATTGTTGTAGACAGATTTGACTTCAAAACGCAGATAATGATCCAGGATCAGACTGGTCTGTCGGGAAAACCATCCATTATGGGAAGCATTCGCAACAAGACGATGAAACTGATGATCAATCCGGTAAAGAAGACGACTGTCAAGCGAGGAGAGATTCTGCTTTAATTCGGACAGGCAATCCATGATTGCCAGCTTTTCCTTGTCGGTACCTCGCTCGGCAGCAAGTTTTGCGTTGTGAGATTCCAGAAAAATTCGTGCCTCCAGAATATCTCCGGCATCCTGTTCTGTTACGGGGACAACTTTTACTCCCTTTCCGCGGGCGAAACTGACATAACCTTCCTTTTGAAGCTCAAGAAGAGCCTCACGGACAGGTGTTCTGCTGATACCGAGTTCGGTGCAGATCGCCTCCTGAGAATAGATCGCATCAACGCGGAAACGGTTGTAGAGAATTGCATTTTTGATCAGATCATATGCCTGATTTTTATATGTCTCAGTATGTATTTTTCGAGTCCCAAGAAGACTCTGCTGATTGTCATCCATAAAAACCTCCATTTGAATTTGGTATAGGAACGAAAATGTAATATAAATCAGTTCATTGTCGATGGTGATGTTAGTCGAAACAGGAAACCATGAAATGAAACAAAATGTTTTGGAAAAGCATTACAAAAAGTTCTGTATTTTAATCGAGACAGTAATTTTTTTCAAAAATATCGTATATTTCTTTTAGTATATAAGGAATTTGGCTGAAAATCAACCGCTTTGCCGTGAACTCTTGACAATTACCTATAAAGTTTGTATGATGAGAGCAAGAGATATGTAATGTGTAATATATTTCTGACAAGGAGGCAGAACAGTTTAACACGATCATATCAGTACGGTGTAACATAAAGAAAGCAAAATGTCTGCGTGGCAGTCAACAGATCTTCGGCAGAAAATCAGGGAGCACCAGATAAAAGTTTGAAAAGCGGAAGATCAGCAATTTTAGCAGGAGGGATATGTATGTTAGTAGCGGTATGGATCATTACATTCTGTCTTATCATCGGCATAGGTATTTATGCAGGAACCAAAATTAAGTCTGCAAACCAGTGGTCCGGCGGGGATAAAACAATGGGCGCATTATCACTGGGGTGTGTATTTGCAGCATGGCAGATCGGAGGCATGGCAGTTGTAGGAGCAGCCCAGAATGGATATAATCTGGGAATATCAGGTGCATGGTATTCGATTGCAGGTTCTTTTTATTTCATCGCGCTTGCGGTATTTGCAAAGATCATTCGCGAAAGGATGCCAGGAGAATCGGTTCCGGTCTATCTTCAGACAAAATATGATGTAAGAACGACAAGACTTTATTCATATGCGTGGATCGTGTACGGATTTTTGTATATTCCGATCCAGCTGAAGACTGTATCCAGTATCATTCAGATCGTGCTTCCTGGATTGAATCTTATGGTGGCAATGTTTATTGGTGTCACGATTGCAGTTATTTATACAAGCTTTTCCGGTATGAAAGGTGCATCTGCTGTCGGTCGTGTTGTATGTATTGGTATCTATGTTCTCTTGATATGTTTTGTATTTACAACACTTCCGAAATTTGGAGGATTCAGTGGTCTTTTAGGCGAGCTTCCTGAGAAGTATGATTCCATGGGAAATATGCCGACACAGCGTATTGTTGCATGGATCGTAGGTGGCTGCATCAGTACGGCGGTTATGCAGGCTGTTCTTCAGCCGCTTCTTTCTGCAAAGAGCCCGGAGGCAGCAAGAGTTGGCTCTATCCTTGGTTATGTAATTGCCGCTCCGATTTGTTTCTTTACTGCAATCTGTGGTATGCTTTCCAAGGCAAGTGGTGCCGATCTCGGTGATGGATCCACTGCATTCGCATATGCTATCAAAACCTTCAGCAGTCCAGTATTTGCAGGTATTATTTTTGCATTTGCAACTATGATCATTGCAGCGACAATGGCAACTATGATGTTGGCAACGGGAACCATTATTACAAACGTATATAAAACAGAAATCAATCCGGACGTCGATGATGCGAAAGTTCTGAAGCTTTCAAAAACGATTACGTTTGTATTCGCATATCTGACATTGATCCCGGCATTTCTGATTCCAAGCAAGTCCTTAACAAACCTGTTCCTGACATTACAGCACGTTGCGGCAGCACCGGTGAGCTTCTCGATCCTGGCAGGATTACTTTGGAAAAAGACAACAAAACAAGGTGCATTCTGGAGCATGCTGACAGGAATGATCACAGGTGTGGCATGGATGCTTCTGGGACTTACTGATATTGTTGAAGCAGTATATCCGGTTGTAGTTGTTACTTACGGTGTAGGAATTATTGTTTCGCTCATGACTTATAAGGAAAAAAAATAATTTAGAAAGTGTGAGAATATGGCACAGAATATGAAAAAACAGATTTATATGTGGCCATCCTACTGGGGGAAACCGGTAGCGCATGGAAGCATGGGAGCGGTCAGCTGTAATAATATATATGCAACGAGAGCAGGACTTGAAATTTTAAATAAAGGCGGAAACGCGTTTGATGCGGCAGTAGCGGTGTCACTGACGTTATCTGTGGTAGAACCCCATCATTCTGGTATTGGCGGCGGATGCTTTTCCTTACTGTACGATGCGAAAACTGGGAAAACAGAAGGAATTGACGGAAGAGGGATCGCACCGGCAAAGGCAACAGCTGATCTCTTTATAAAAGATGGTGAAGTGCAGGATGAGTGGAAAGATCTTGGTGGTCAGTCAGTGGCGCTTCCCGGACTTTTAAAGACCATGGATATCGTATTGAAGAAATATGGAACTATGACTTTAAAAGATGTGGCAGCTCCGGCAATTCGTTGTGCTCGTAATGGATTTGGAACAAGCTATACAGGTGCTCTGACGATGTATGACAATTCGGTTGAGCGTAAAATGCGCCTTTCAGAAGCATTTCGAAAACTGTATCTGAAGGAAGATGGGAGTTTCTATCGATTCGGTGAGATCCAGAAGAACCAGGAGATTGCTGATCTTCTGGAGAATATTGCGGAACAGGGAGTTGATTATTTCTATAAAGGAAAAGTTGCAAAACAGATTGTAGATCTGATTAATGATCGTGGTGGTTGTTTTGATGTTTCTGACATGGAGAGTTATGAACCAAAATTCCGCGAACCAGTGAAAACAACATATCGGGGATATGAGGTTGCCGCATTTGCACCGCCGAGCGGAGGCTGTGCACTGGTTGAAATGCTGAACATTTTGGAAAACTATGATGTTCGTTCCATGGGACATAATACAGCAGCCAGTATCCATGCATTGACAGAGTCTATGAAACTGGGATTTGCTGACAGAAGTGTAGCACTTGGTGATCCGGATTTTGTGAATGTCGATGTAGAACGTTTGACAAGCAAGAAATTTGCTCATGAGCGTTTTACATTGGCGGGAGAAAAGGCGGGAGAGTTTGCATCGGCCGATGGAATCGAAGCAAAACAGTATCCTGGAAATACATCCCATTTCGTGGTAATGGATAAAGACGGAAATGCTTTTTCGCAGACACAGACGATTCGAGACTGGTTTGGATGTGGAATTGTTGTCGATGGCCTTGGATTTGTACTGAATAACGCAATGTCCGATTTCTCGGCGGCAGTAGGAGCAATGACAAGTCAGGGACTTGCATATGGAAGTGCCAATGCGATTCAGGGTGGAAAAACGCCGCTTTCCAGTATGTCTCCGAGTATGGTATTTAAAGATGGAAAACCATTCCTTGCAATCGGGGCAGCAGGTGGACCGAGAATTATTACGGGAACTCTTCAGGGAATCGTGAATGCAATTGATTTCGACATGACTCCGGAGCAGCTGGTGAATGCTCCATATATCAATTGCCTTACGAGGGCCCAGGGACTTGAAGTGGAGTATGGAATTTCCGGAGATACAAGAAAAATACTGGAAGAGATGGGGCATAAGATTGTTCCTGTTCCGGTGGATCAGGCGATGAGTACGATGCTAAACAGCGTAATGTGCATTGATGGTGAATTCTATGCGGCAGGTACGAAACGAGTAGATGGCTGTGGCGGTGCGCTTTTACCTGGAGGCCATATTGTACTGGAGGGAGTAAGCCAGGAAGAATTATAAAAAAGATGCGAAGTAATTGACAGAACGCACAGATAGGAGCGGCATGTATCGCGCATCCATAGAAAGAAGACCGGGAGCAGGAAAAATGTTCCCGGTCTTTTTGTAGAAACTTCTGGTAAACAGATATTAACAGCCCCGGCGGGAAATCCCTGCCGGGGCTGTCTGCCTAAGTTCTTATGAGAGAACTGGATTAGTTCTGGTTCTGATTTTTCTCGATCTCTGCCTTCTTCATCGCGCGAACCTTTGTGGAAAGGCCATAGAGGTTGATGAAGCCGGAAGCGTCGTGGTGGTCGTAGAGATCGCCGGTTGTGAAGGACGCGATGCTCTCGTTGTATAAGGAGTACGGGGAGGTTGTACCCTGTTTGATGATGTTGCCCTTGTAGAGTTTCATCTTGCACTCACCGGTTACATATTCCTGTGTGGACTCAACGAATGCCTGTAATGCCTCGCGTAACGGGCTGAACCATTTTGCAGAGTAAACAGCATCAGCGAATTCGTTGTCGATGTTCTTCTTGAATTTTAAGGTCTCCTTGTCCAAGATCAGCTCCTCTAACTGTTTGTGAGCTTCGAGAAGGATGGTTCCGCCAGGAGTCTCATAGACACCACGGGACTTCATGCCGACCATACGGTTCTCAACGATATCTGTGATACCGATACCGTTCTTGCCGCCGAGCTCGTTTAACTTTGTGAGGATCTCGGAGAATTTCATCTTCTCGCCGTTTAATGCGACCGGAACACCTTTTTCGAATGTGATGGAGATCTCTGTATCTTTATCAGGAGCTTTTTCCGGTGTTACGCCGAGTACGAGCATGTGGTCGTAGTTCGGAGCCAGGGACGGATCCTCGAGCTCAAGACCTTCATGGCTGATGTGCCAGATATTGCGGTCACGGCTGTAGCTGTCATTTTTCTTGAACGGAAGCTCGATGTTGTGTTTTGCACAGTATTCCAGCTCATCTTCACGGGATTTGATATCCCAGATTCTCCACGGAGCGATGATCTTCATATCCGGAGCAAGGGCTTTGATACCGAGCTCGAAACGAACCTGGTCGTTTCCTTTACCGGTAGCACCGTGGCAGATCGCAACAGCGCCTTCTTTTTTTGCAATATCAACGAGGATCTTTGCGATCAGCGGGCGGGCCATTGCAGTACCGAGAAGGTATTTGTTCTCGTATGTCGCATTTGCCTTTACGCACGGAGCGATATAATTGTCGCAGAATTCATCAACAACGTGTTCGATATATAATTTGGAAGCGCCGCAGTATTTTGCTCTTTCTTCCAGACCGTCAAGCTCGTTTCCCTGTCCAACGTCGATGCAGACGCAGATAACGTCGTAGTTGTAAGTTTCCTTTAACCACGGGATCAGTACGGTGGTATCAAGACCGCCGGAATATGCTAAAACAACTTTCTCTTTCATAATCAAGTCCTCCGATTTATTTCAGACGTTTTATTTTCGTTGTGCTTCATAAATATACAACTGAATATACGGTATGTCAAGCATAAAATGTATTTTTATAAAGAAATTTTGCATATTATGCATATTAAGTGTATAAATGCAGGCGACAGAGAAGCAGGATGACGAGGTTTGACGATATGAAATATAAAATGTCAGGAAAAGGCGACTGTATATGGAAGAGTGTTGCAGATGGCTGATATCAGATTCAGCAGGCAGAGACCGGTCACAATGACGATTCGGAGACAGATTTATGCATAAAAGTGCCTGAATCATCCTATAGAAACGATAGGAAAAAGCGTTCCAGGATTGACAAGAATCGCAAAATCATGGATAATAATCCGAAGAACGCTGTTGGGTGCGTGCAGGAATTTTCTGAACAGAAGATTCCGTAAACGATTCCGCACAATACAGCGGTGGTCGCAGAGTTTGCCGGTTTGAAATACGGAGCAGAACTGCGGAGAGAAAATCTGGAAGGAATATGTCATGGGACAGTGGAATGAATACCTGGAAGTTCTGGCATCCAAGGCACCGACTCCGGGAGGCGGAAGCGCAGCGGCGGTTTACGGCGCTGTCGGAACAGCCCTCGGCGAGATGGTGGGAAACCTGACGACAGGGAAAAAGAAATTTGCAATATATGAGGAAGAGATCCAGAAGATCCTTGTACGATTACAGGAAGCGAGAATGGATTTCATCCGTCTCGAGAAGGCGGACGAGCAGGCGTTTGAGCCGCTTTCGGAGGTTTACCGCATGAAGGCGGAGACGGACGAGGAGAAAAAAGCAAAGGAAGGGCGGATGGAAGAGTGCCTGAAAGCTGCTGCGCAGGTTCCGATGGAAGTCATGGAGCGGGCGGTCAGCGTGATGGATGATATCGAGTTCCTGGCATTGAACGGCAGCCGGCTTGCGGTCAGCGACGCCGGAGTCGGGATCCAGGGAATCCGTTCGGCGCTTCTCGGCGCGGTCATGAGCGTGTATATCAATACGAAGATGATGAAGGACCGGGAGTATGCCGAAGCAGTGAACCAGCAGGCGGAACTTCTTATAAAGAAGGGAACGGAACAGGCAGACCGGATCTACGAGATTGTGTTAAAGGCGGTAAGAGGATGATTACATTAAAGGGAGCAGAGGTTTCTGCAAAGATCAAGGAACAGGTTCTTTCCATGAACCAGGAATTAAACGGATATGTGCCGACAGCGGCCATCGTCCGGATCGGGGAGCGCCCGGATGACCTCTCCTACGAGAGAAATGTCATGAAACGCATTGCGGCATATGGAATGGAATCGAAGTCTTTTGCATATCCAGCGGATATCAGCGAGGAAGAGTTCTTGGCGGAATTCCAGAAGATCAATGATGATGAGACGATCGACGGGATCCTGTTATTCCGTCCGCTTCCGAAGCACATCAATGAAAAGCGCGCCGAGGCGATGATCCGTCCGGAAAAGGATCTCGACGGGATCTGCGCGGTCAATACGGCAAAGGTGTTTGCCGGTGAGAAAGATGGATTTGCTCCGTGTACGGCGGAGGCGGTTATTGAGGTCCTGAAGGCATTCGACCTTCCGATCACCGGAAAACGCGCGGTGATCGTGGGACGCAGCATGGTAGTCGGACGTCCGCTGTCCATGCTGATGTTAAAGGAAAATGCGACGGTGACGATCTGCCATACGAAGACCGAGAATCTGAAGGCTGTCTGCAAGGAGGCGGATATCCTCGTTGCGGCAGCAGGAAAGGCGAAGATGCTGGATGCGTCATTCTTAAAAGAGGGAGCTGTCCTCATCGATGTCGGGATCAATGTGGATGAGAACGGAAAACTCTGCGGAGACGTCCTCTGGGATGGTCTGGAAGAAAAGGCATCCGCGGCGACACCGGTGCCGGGCGGCGTCGGTGCTGTGACGACGGCAGTGCTGGCGAAACATCTGGCGCAGGCGGCGTGCAGGAAGAGAAAATAAACGTAGGACCGACAGCACGAGGTCTCGCGCAGGCGCGGACTTTGGCTCGTTGTTCGTGTAAATAAAAAATGGAAAAAATTCTCATTTTTCCGCATAAAGCGGCATAAATAAAGGAAAGAGGACCACCGACCCAGCACATCGGCGGTCCTCTTTTCTTGACAGAATTTTGGATAAGAGGTAGGATATTACTACAAATGAGTTAGCAATAACTAACCCTATACTTGTTCAAAAAGTAAATTGCATTTTCTGCACGGCAGAATGAAACAAAAGGTGTGCTGAGGCAGATCGTATTTCATGCACGCGAATCTCACAAATTCTTTTCTGACAGATAGGATAGGCAGGGGAGAAGATCTGCGAACGAATGGATAAAGGACAGTGTGTGCGATCCGAAATGCAGTTATGAAAACATGGGTTAGCTGAAGCTAATTTCAATACCAGGGATGGTGCGGAAAGGAGAAAGGTCATGAAAAAGCAGAAAACGCTTGCAGTTCTGTTAAGTGCGGCGATGGTTGCCGGAGCGATTCCGACAGCAGCGCTTGCGGAAGTGGTGGGAAGTAATTCTGATTCCGGTGTGAAGGCAGCGGAGCTGAGTGAAGATCAGGAGATTGAGGAACAGAATGAAGATTCTGAGGATGAAACTGGTTCCGGATATGTATTGATGAATGTGCCGTATGATGAGGTATATGGGACGGACATTAAGAATGAGACAAAAGTAGATGCTGTCTCATCTGCGACAAAGAAAAAAACGAAAAAAAAGACTTTAGTAAATGGCACTTATCATTCAAAAGATGGAAGCGAGATCAAAGGAGCGATCATTCCGGTACGGGTAGAGGATTTGTCTCTTTTAGATGGATTTAAGAGGGTTTCAGCGTCCAATGCGGAAAAGGTTACTGTCGCCTCGGCAAGTGATTCTACCTATAATGATAATCTGTTTGATGAGGAAGATGACTATACATATGCTGTACTTCCGAACGGTTATAAGCCGAAGGTTTATAAGAAACTAATGGCGATTGATAAGAATGGAAAGCCGGAATTCAGTAAGTTCCAGGGTGAGGAACAGGAAGTCGATACTACTGCAACGATCGTTGCCTGCTCCGGACGGTACCAGCCTGGAAAGAAAGAAAACAAGTCATATCATGGCGACTATGAGATTACGATTCAGGATTATCAGGAGCTGATTGCGTCTTCCAGCAACGCAGTCTATGAGGTGGTTTTAGATACGGATAAGGGGGACAACTACGGGCTTCGCCTTCTTGAAAACACATTCCTTAGAAAAGGAGAGTTGGGATTCTCAACCGGTTTCACAACAAAGAGCAAAGGCTGCGATTTGAAGCCGGATCATTATAAATCGCTTATCGGAAAAACAATCACCAGCATCCGCTTCGTAACGGAAAAGGGAATTTTTGTGATCCCGACAGAACTGAAGGTCGAGAAACAGGAAATCTATGCGCTGATGAATATTCCGTATGACGAGCTTTACAAGAATGATCTGAAGCAGAATGAGATTCCGGTGGATGCGATGACATCTGCAACGTATCAGAAGACACGTACAAAATCACTGTCGAATGGATCTTACCATAAGAATTCAGACGGATCGAAGATCGACGGAGTTACATTCCCGGTTAAACTGATGGTAAATTCTGATGCGGACCTTGAGGGACTGACCCACGTAGGAGATGGCAGCAAGGAACTGACGATCACGACAACCCTTCGCGGAAAACAGCAGACAAACACATACAAAGGAAGAGACACCTTATTTGAGAACGATACCTATGCGTATTATGTTTTAAGCCCGGAGGAAAAACCGGACTTTTATAAAGAAGTTACCGTTGGAAAAGATGGAAATTTTGAGTTCTCTGAGACAAAATTCCAGGATGGAAAGTCCGCTGAAAAATCAAAAGCAACCGCAGAGATCACGACAAAGACGACACGCGGAGATTACCAGATCAATGTGAGCGGACTTGACGAGTCTGTGACAAACAGTTCGATCTATGAAGTGATTCTTGAGACAACGGACGGAACGAGCTATGGTCTCCGCCATCTCGAAAATATCTGGCGCGGAACCGAGCTTGGAATTTACACCGGATATACGAAAGAGAGCCATGGTGTTGATGCCAGCGTGGAGCCGTACAAGGGTATCATGGGTAAGACCATCGATAAGATCACGTACCTCACAAGCGCAGGCGCTTATGAGATCGACACGGACCTTTATGTACCGAAGAAGGATGGCACACAGGCTGAAGTGGCTGACGGAAAGTCCGGAAACGGATCTGTCGCTGTTACGGTGAAACTTCCGGAAGGATTTGATCCGGAGTATCAGGTCAAGGGACTGGAGACATCCTTTGCAGGCGGAGCGCTCACTTATACAGACGCAATGCCTGGAAAGTATACCCTTACAATCTCTGATAAGAATAAAAAGTGGGCCGATATCGAGGCTGATTTTGTACTCAGCAGTGATACAAATCCGGCATACTATAACAGAGATTACAGTGCACCGGCAGTCATCAAAAAAGGTTCTGCAGATGCAGCTGATTTCACGAACTACTTAAAGAACATCACAAAGGTATCGGTCAACGGTAAGGAATATGCGGCATCCGGAAAAGGCGCTGTTGTGATCGTAAAGAGTGACGGAACGATCGATCTTGCAAACAGCAGTGTATTTGATGGCAAAGAGCCGTATACAGTTGTTGTAACATCCACAGGATATCCGAATCTGACATTCGAGATCAAGCAAATGACTTACGACAGCAGTGACTCGGATAGCGGAGAATCCGGAGAACCGGCAGGATCTTCTTCAAAGAAGAAAAATACATCTGCTTCTGATGGAATGACGGCAGGAAGCTGGAGTCAGGATGCAGCGGGAAACTGGTACTTTAAGAATGCCGCAAACGGAAAGAATCTTGTATCTGCATGGGCACATATTGAGAATCCATATGCAGGAGCAGGACAGCCGAAGGATTCCTGGTTCCATTTCGATGCAAATGGTGTCATGCAGACAGGCTGGTTTAAAGACAGCGATGGAAGATGGTACTTCTTTAATCCGGTTTCTGACAGCACACTTGGAAGAATGACGACCGGATGGAACTGGATCAAAGGAAATGACGGCAAGCTTCGCTGCTATTATTTCGAGGAGACCTCCAACGGACACCGCGGAGCCATGTATTCCGGAACGACAACTCCGGATGGTTATACGGTTGATGCGGACGGTGCATGGACAGTAAACGGAATCGTTGTGACAAGATAACATTTGGCGTGTAAAAGCCGGTATAAAAACCTCCTGATCATGGAATCCTAAGGGAAACATGGTTTCAGGAGGTTTTTTATATGTGGGGAATTCTGGTGGCACTGCTTTCGGGAGCGCTTATGAGTCTGCAGGGGATTTTTAACACGGAGGTGACGAAGCAGAGCAGCATCTGGGCGGCAGCAGGATGGGTGCAGATGACGGCGCTTGTGACCTGCGTGGTCTTATATTTCGTTACCGGACGCGGGGAAATCTGGGGGATGTTTTCCATCGACCGGAAGTATATGCTGCTTGGCGGTGTCATGGGCGCATTTATCACCTGGACCGTGATCAAAAGTATGGACGGCCTGGGTCCGGCAAAGGCGACACTGCTCATCGTTGTGACCCAGATCCTGGTCTCCTATGTGGCGGAGGTATTTGGTCTCTTCGGTGTCGAGAAAGCGGCGTTTGAGTGGAGAAAACTTATCGGTGCTGTTCTGGCGATTGCGGGGATCGTGGTGTTTCGGTGGTAGCGCGACGCAAGATATCCTGAAAACGATATGAAAATTTTAAAACGATAGCGCGAGAAGTTTAAAAAAATTAAATATATGGTTTAAAAATTATAAAAACATATTGACAAAATAGGAAATGAAGGGTATGATAGCGCCATCGGATTTGAACAGGAAGTTCAGACGATGAGGAAACACAGGACTGCGGGATGACGGCGGTCGGAAAGGAGATACAGGTATGGGAAATGCTGGAAGAATTGATATGAACAATATGTGTTGTTGCTGTTGCATGTGTATTTCCGGGCGTTTTTTACGGCCAGGAGCTTTGCTGTGCGGTCATGTACCTGTATACAGAAAATAGTTTCCTGTTAATGCCAGAAAATGCGCCCGGAAGTGTAAACGCTTCCGGGTTTTTTATTTGGGAGGAAGAAACATTGATCCAGATCGAACATGTAAGCAAAACCTTTTCAGGAAAATACGGAACCGTCCACGCGCTGGACGATGTGAGTATCCATGTGGAAAAAGGTGATATCTGCGGCATCATCGGATTTTCCGGAGCCGGAAAGTCTACGCTGATCCGCCTGGTAAATGGCCTTGAAACGGCAGACAGCGGAAAAGTCACTGTCTGTGGAAAGGAGCTTTCCACACTGAAAAAGCCGGAACTCAGAACATTAAGAAGAAAGATCGGAATGGTTTTCCAGCAGTTTAATCTCCTGGAGTCCAAGACGGTATACCATAACATTGCACTTCCGCTGATCTTAGCAAAAACTCCGAAAGCGGAGATCGATAAGAAGGTCATGGAAGTATTAAAGATCGTTGAACTGGAAGATAAGAAAGATACCTATATCAGCCAGCTGTCCGGCGGACAGAAACAGCGTGTCGGGATTGCGAGAGCGCTGACGACCGACCCGGAGCTTCTCCTTTGCGACGAGGCGACAAGTGCCCTGGATCCGCAGACGACAGAGTCGATCTTAAAGCTTTTAAAGCGGATCAACCGGGAGATGGGCGTCACGATCCTTCTCATCACACACCAGATGCAGGTCGTTCAGATGATCTGCAACAAGGTAGCCGTCATGGAGAGCGGAAAGATCGTGGAATCCGGAAGTGTTCTTGAGGTATTCGGATCTCCTAAGATGCCGGTCACAAAGCGGTTTGTCCAGACGGTCATCCGTGACCAGATCCCGGACAGTATCGTGAGTCTCGTAAAGGAACAGAAAGAAAATTTCCGCATCGAACGCCTGAAATTCATCGGTTCCAGCGTGAAACGTCCGGTGATCTCCGATATCTGCAAGACGGACGGTGTCGTGGTCAATATCCTCGGCGCAGCGGTCCAGGAGCTGGAAGACAGCGTTATGTGCGTCTTTATCTTACAGCTCATCGGTGACGATGAGAGTATCCGGAAAGCGGAAGAGCAGATCGATAAAAACGGCGTCTTAAGAGAACGAATGGAGGTGGAGTAAGATGGAAGAACTCATGAAAACAAAGATCTTTAAGGTCACAGTGGAACGTCTCCTGTTAAATGGAGGACAGACTCTCTACATGGTCGGCTGGTCGCTCCTTGTTGGAACGATCATCGGTATGATCCTGGCCCTGATCCTGGTCCTCTGCAGAAAAGGCGGACTTGCGGAGAACCGGCCGTTATACTGGATCGTGAGCGCTTATATCAATGTGGTGCGAAGCATTCCGTTCGTAATTTTGCTTGTAACGATCATGCCGATCACACGCGCGATCGTCGGAACAACGATCGGAAGTACGGCGGCGCTGGTCCCGTTAGTTGTTTACATAAGTCCGTATCTTGCAAGACTGATGGAAAACAGCCTGCTTGAGATCAATCCGGGAATCCTGGAGGCGGCTGAGGCCATGGGTGCGACAACCTGGCAGGTCATCCGCTATTTCCTGGTTCCGGAAACCCTGGGTTCCATGGTGCTTGCACTTACAACAGGAACCATCGGACTTCTCGGAGCATCCGCGATGGCTGGTTATGTCGGCGGAGGCGGAGTCGGTGACCTGGCGCTGACATATGGTTATGAGAAGATGAACACCCCGCTCATGATCCTCACGGTCGTGATCCTGGTCGTTCTGGTACAGCTGTTGCAGATTCTTGGAAATACGATTTCCGGAAAGTTAAGACAACATAAATAAAAGAAGAGGAGAGAAAGAATTATGAGAAAAGTAATTGCAGGAGTACTGATGGGAGCGGCAGTTTTAAGCCTTGCCGCATGCGGAAAGACAGAGACAGCAGCTACAACAGCGGCACAGGCTGCTGAGAGCCAGGACACACAGGCAGACAGCACAGAGGCAGCAGCGGACACCACCGGCGACAAGAAAGAGATCGTCTATGGTAAGTCCCAGGGACCGTACACAGAGCTTTTTGAGGCGGCGATCGTTCCGATCCTCGAGAAAGAGGGATATACCGTAAAGGGAGTTGACTTCTCCGACCTTCAGACAGCAGATATCGGACTGAATGACGGCGACGTCGATGTCAACGTAGAGCAGCACACCGCATATATGGAAAACTTCAACGCGAACTATAATGCGGATCTCGTTGCATTAAGCCCGATCCCGACAGTACCGGCAGGCGTATATTCCGCAAAATATAAGTCTGTCGATGAGATCCCGGACGGAGCAAAGGTTGCAGTTCCGAATGACGCATCCAACACCGCAAGATGCTACCTGATGCTTCAGAAGATCGGCTGGATCAAGCTTGCTGATGATGTGGATCCGTCCGCAGTAACCCAGGATGACATCGTTGAGAACCCGCACAACATCGAGTTCACAGAGATGAAGAGCTTAACGATCCCGGCAGCAATTCAGGACTTTGACTATGTAGCGATCACCGGCAGCGTTGTATATAACGCAGGCATTGACCCGTCCACAGCACTTGCAACTGAGGATATCCAGGATCATCTTGTTCTTCAGGTTGTTGTAAAGGAAGAGAACAGGGATGCTGAGTGGGCAAAAGCGATCGTGGATGCTTATCATTCCGACGAGTTCAAGCAGTACATGGAAGAGAACAACGATGGATTATGGTGGATCCCGGACGAGTTAAAGTAAGATTTAAGTTTGGAATTGATCGAGAAAAACTGATAGGGTGAGAATGAGCCAGGGGCGCATGTGAATGTGGTTCCTGGCTCATTTTTTACGCGAACAACGAGCTAAAGTCCGCGCTTGCGCGAGACCTTGGCGACTGTCGCGATAACAAGGGGAAACTCGCGAAGCGAGTTTTCACTTGTTTACGAAAAAATATCTCCGACACGGAAAAAATCTGGTGTCAGAGATATTTTTGTTTAAGGAAAATTCTGATGGAACATCCTGATAATCAAAGAAAATTATGTGTCAATGCGCACTCGCGTAAAGCTTGAGATTGTCGCAAACGACTGCTCCAGAAACCTGGATGTGTCAGTATTTTTAGTTACCTTCTGTGGTCTGCAGCATCCGTGTGACTTTTTTCACACAATAGAAGCAGGTCGGAGCGATATAGCAGCAGGCAGCAACCCAGGCGGTCTGGTCGGCAAAGCAGATCGCGTTATAGCCGAATTGCCCGACAAAGCAGAGGCTGACGATTGTGCGGGCGAACATCTCTGTCACTCCGGAGAAAAATGCTCTTCCGGAATATCCGAGTCCCTGCGTCACCATTCTGGTGATGTTTAAGATCCCGAGTGTCCAGTAAAAGAATCCCATGCAGCGCAGATACTGGGCGGAGGCGTCGAGAACACCTGCGGCATCTTTGCTCACAAAGATCATGGAGAGCGGACGTCCGAAGAAGATCAGGATCAATCCTGCGAAGACTCCGTAGCCAATCCCGAGGGCGATTCCCTCTTTCAGACCTTTTTTGATTCGGGCTGACTGACCGGCGCCGAGGTTCTGGCTGCAGAAGACAGAAACAGCGGTTCCGATCGCATCGAACGGACACAGGGTGAACTGTTTTAACTTCACACCTGCGGTAAAGCCGGAGACATAGTCACCGCCGAGTCCGTTGTTTGCGGACTGCATGACCATGCTGCCGATCGCCGTGATGGAAAACTGGAGACCGGTCGGGAGTCCCATCTGGAGAAGCTCTGCGATCGCGTCTTTTTTGATCACACGGTTTTCTTTCGAGAGCCATAAGATCTTCATGCGCCGGATAATGACGAACAGGCAGAGAATTCCGCTGATCGCCTGGGATGCGATCGTTGCGAAGGCAGCTCCGGCACATCCCCACTTTGCGACAACGATGAAAAAGAGATCCAGAAAGATATTGAGCACCGCGGAGAATGCCAGGAAGATGAACGGTGTACGGCTGTCACCGACTGCGCGCAGGATACTCGATAAGTAATTGTAGAGCAGGGTGAACGGGATCCCGAGGAAAATGATCATCAGATAGATATATGCGTTTGCGTAGATATCGCTCTGGACAGAAAGCATGTGCAGGATCCACGGACACAGAACAGCGCAGAGCGTGGTCACGATGACTGCGATCACTGCGGTGAGGATTGCTCCGTTGAAGATAAAATCTTTCATGCGTTTGTGGTCGCCGGCGCCGAAATATTTTGCGACCGGAATGCCGAAACCGGTACAGCTTCCCATACAGAAGCCGAGGACGAGGAACTGGACGCTGGTGCTGGCCCCGACACTCGCGAGTGCCTGTGCGCCGAGTACCTGTCCGACGATCGCGGCGTCGATGATGTTGTATGTCTGCTGCAGGAGGTTGCCGACTAAGAGGGGCAGTGCGAACTGCAGCATGGACTTTAGAGGACTGCCCTTGATCATGGAAGTTGCCATGTAGAGATTACCTTCTTTCGAAAGGGGAAATTTTTTGATAAAACGAACGTGAATTATCTTATCATAGAGAGGAAAAATTGTATACAGGCATATGCGACAAAATGTAGGTGGAATTTGGGTGGGGATTTTTGCTGTTTTTTAGAGGAACCAGATTCTCGAATCAAGGCACTCCTGTTCGGCTCCTCACCGCTAGGGATTGGTGGGACGAATAGTAAACTTTAACGTGAAAATGGTTGACATCTGGCAGAATCTACCATATAATTGTAAACTATAGCGTAACAAAAGAGTTTACAATCAAACTTGGGCAGATGTGAGAGAAATGAGAAAAATCCTACAAAAAAAGTGGGAAAATCTGCTCTGGAATTACAACGAAATAATACATCTGCTGACTGTAAAAGAGGTTTGCGGCAGGCAGGATAAGATCAGGAAAAGGAGAACATTATGGACGCACTGACACTGGCACAGGAGATTATCGACGGAAGAAGAATCACAAGAGAGGATGACCTGAATTTCTTTCTGACATGCGATCTGAAGGAGCTCTGTGAGGGAGCAGACCGGATCCGCAAGGCATGTGTGGGAGATAAGGTAGACCTTTGTTCTATTATCAACGGACGGAGCGGACGATGTCCAGAGGATTGCAAGTACTGCGCACAGTCTGCTCATCATCATACAAACTGCGAAGTTTATGATTTCCTTCCGGAGGAAGAGATCGTGAAGATGTGCCGTGTCAATGAGGCGGAAGGTGTTGACCGTTTCTCTATCGTGACATCCGGAAAGGCACTGACCGGAGAAGAGTTTGAGAAAGCGATCCATGCTTATGAGACGATGAAGAAGGAATGTAAGATCGACCTCTGCGCATCCATGGGATTTGTGAGTGCGGAGCAGCTCCACAGACTTCACGAGGCTGGTGTTACAAGCTATCATCACAATATTGAGACATCCAGAAGAAATTTCCCGAACATCTGCACGACGCATACTTATGATATGAAGATCAATACTTTAAAGATGATCAAGGCGGAAGGAATGTGTGCATGTTCCGGCGGTATCATCGGAATGGGAGAGACCTGGGAGGACCGTCTCGACATGGCGGTAAGCCTTGCAGAGCTTGGAATCGATTCCATCCCGTTAAATGCACTGATGCCGATCTCGGGAACTCCGCTTGAGCATTTGGAGCGCATCTCCGAGGATGATATTCTCCGCACGGTTGCGTTCTTCCGCTACATCAACCCGGAGGCAAACATCCGTCTTGGAGCAGGCCGCGCACTTCTCACAAACGACGGCGAGACCGCATTCAAGTCCGGAGCATCCGCGACGATCACAGGAAATATGCTGACAACGGTTGCATGTGCGACGATCCGCAGTGACAAGAAGATGTTAGAGGATCTTGGAAGAAATGTGACACCGAAGTATATGAAATAATACCGGGATCAGGAGATTGGAATCATACGTTGTCTAAAAGTAGAAAGTACAGATTAGAAAAGGCTGCCCTGCATTATGTGCGGGCAGCCTTTTGAGCTATCAAGGAAAGTTCTTTTTCACAGCACCAGTAATCCACACCATGATATACACATTCACCGACCATGGAAAACTGCAGCTTTCGGTACGCGCGGAGCGCCTTTTCGTTCGTCTTTGCGACGAGATAATGGGCGGAACGAAAACCACGCCTTTTGGCTTCCTCCATAGCGCAGGTAAAAAGCCTTCCGGCAATCCCGCGGCCCTGATAATTCAGGGAAACAGCGACCCGGGCAAATTCAACGGACGGAACGAGTTCTTTCGACCAGCAGTCCAGGATATCGGTCTCCGGATCGGCGTCGAAGGAGATCACTCCGGCGAGATCATGCCCGGTCGTTGTCTTTAAACAGAACAGGGAATTCCTGGCGAGATCGAAACGGATCGTATCAGCAGACGGATAGTCATCCGTCCAGGCGCAGAATTCTCTGCCGATGTGGGACCGGTAGAGGGAAAGGATCGCGGATGCATCATCCGGGAGCGCAGGTGAAAAGAAAAATTGTTTCACAATTCCGTTTACGGAGATCAGAATCTCCTGATCCTGGATCAAATTCATGGACAATGCTCCTTTACCCTGCCATGATCTCACTCAGTGTTTTCACAAAGAAGATCACGAGGACCACCAGCATCAGCGGTTTTACGAATTTTGCACCGCCTTTATCGAAACACTTTGCACCGAGATAGTTTCCTGCGATACTGAACAGGCCGGCGGTAAGACCGAGGAGAAAAATCACCTTGCCATTCATCAGGTAGACCGCCAGCGCAGTCAGATTTGTTGTCAGGTTGATCGCTTTTGTGATCCCGTTCGCCTCCTTGAGGCCCATGTGGGCGACTCCTGTGAGGAGAAGCAGAAGGAATGTTCCTGTTCCAGGACCGTAAAAGCCGTCATAGATGCCGATGACAAAGGCGATAAATGCGCTGAAGAGGATCATTTTGCGGAGCGGGAATGCCTCTTTTTCTCCGATGAACGGTTTTCCGAACATGAGGTAGAGAGCGGTACACGGCAGGATCACAAGGATCAGGCGTTTAAAGTAGTAATCATCTAACCGAAGGGCAAGCTTTGCGCCGATAGAAGAGCCGATCAGAGCAGTGATGATACAGAGAACTGCGTTCTTCCAGGCAATGTAGCCGTTTTTTGCATATTTTGCAGTTGCGATCAGAGTTCCCATGCCGGAGCTCAGCTTATTCGTTCCAATCGCGAAGTGGACCGGAAAACCCGCGATCAGATAGGCAGGAAGCGAGATCAGACCGCCGCCTCCGGCTACCGCGTCGACAAATCCGGCGAGAAATACGAGCGGGCAGATGATCAGAAAGTGGATCAGATGTAATTCCATAGCAGTAATTCCCCTTAGAAAGTAAATATTGTAGATCTTTCGCCAAATATAGCATAAAATGTCTTGAAATGCAATGAAGGAAAATGACAGAAGAAAACCCTCTTGCTTTTGCCTTTATGATTCGGTAAAATAGAATCAGGCAGAACGATCCCCCCTGAAGATTCAGGAGGGAAACATATGAAAGATAATAAGAAGAAAATTCTGGCGGCTGCGGCTTTCCTGATCGCAGCCGGACTTGTGTTTGGCATGTCTAAAAAGGAGAACGGGATTCGGGAGCTGGATGATTCCGGGGCGGTCGTCATGAGCGGGTCAATGCAGGAACTTATGGGATCCGAAGGGAAACGCGATGCTGAGAAAAATACGAAGTTGAGCACGGATTCATCAGGCTCTGACGGAGAAAAAAATCCGCAGACTGAAAGTGAGAGCGGCGTCGGGGAATCCCGGGAAGCCGGAAATGAAACCGGGACGGGGAAAAGTCCTTCAGAAACGCAGGTGGAAGTGGATAACTCGAAGGCAGCAGGGATCTATGTGTATATCTGCGGAGAGGTTGCAAATCCCGGCGTGTATGAGCTTTCCGAGGACAGCCGGATCTACGAGGCGGTGGATGCCGCAGGCGGATTTACGGAGAATGCGGCGCGTGAGAGCATCAACCTCGCGTCGAAGGTCAGTGACGGGATGCAGATCACGATCTATAATAAGGAAGAAGCTGCATCGCTTCCGGCAGGCGGTACGTCAGCAGGTAAAAATTCCGGGCAGGATCAGATGTCGGGATCTTCTTCACTTGTCAACCTGAATACAGCGACGAAAGAGGAACTGATGACCTTAAAGGGCATCGGGGAGTCGAAGGCGGAGGATATCATCCGCTACCGCGAAAAGAGCGGGGGATTTAAGAAGATCGAAGATATCATGAAGATCTCCGGGATCAAGGAAGCTGGATTCCAGAAGATCAAAGACAGTATTACAGTATAGTATAACTGAAAAAACATCATAAAGAGAGACAGCAGATCAGAAAAACAGGTTTGCGGATCCTGCATTGGGAAAGGAAAAATGGCAGATCCGGTTACAGGGATTGATGAGAGCTGTTATCGATCACAGCATAACATGGAGGAGTAAGATGGCAAGAGTTCTGGTAGTTGATGATGAAAAACTGATCGTGAAGGGAATCCGCTTCAGTCTGGAACAGGATGGATATGAGGTGGACTGCGCCTACGACGGCGATGAGGCGATCGATAGGGCAAAAGAGCGGGAGTACGATGTGGTACTTCTGGACGTCATGCTTCCGGGACACGATGGATTTGAGGTCTGCCAGACGATCCGGGAATTTTCCGAGATGCCGATCATCATGCTGACGGCAAAGGGAGACGATATGGATAAGATCCTGGGCCTGGAGTACGGAGCGGATGATTATATCACGAAACCGTTCAATATTCTTGAGGTAAAAGCGCGGATCAAGGCGATCATCCGGAGAAATAATAAGAAGAACGGCGGCGCGAAACGCCAGGAATCGAGTGTGGTGACAGAAGGCGACTTAAAGCTCGACAGAGAGAGCCGCAGAGTCTTCATCAAGGACAAGGAGATCAACCTGACTGCGAAGGAATTCGATCTTCTGGAACTTCTTGTCACGAATCCGAACAAGGTCTACAGCCGTGAGACGCTGTTAGAGTACGTATGGGGCAATAAGGCCATGGTAAACGGAGATGTTCGCACCGTGGACGTACATGTGAGAAGACTCCGCGAAAAGATCGAACCAAGCCCGAGCGACCCCAAATACGTCCACACCAAGTGGGGCGTGGGGTACTTCTTTCGCGCATAGCGTTGTGCTTGCACAAAAGCAAAAATTATACGAGCTGGACCTATAGGGCTCCCACTACGGACTAGCCAGCAAAAAAGTGTTGTGCTTGCACGAAAATTATGCGGCCCAGCCAACAAATTTAAGTTGTATCAAAAAGGAGAAAAACATCTATGACATACACAATTCGCCCGGTCCGTCCGTCGGACCTTGCGGCAGTCACCGAGGTGGAGGCGATCTGCTTTCCTGCCGCGGAGGCAGCGACCGGAGAATCTTTTAAAGCCCGTATTGTGGCATTCCCGGAATGCTTTTTCGTTGCGGAATCAGAGGGAAAGATCATCGGCTTCATCAACGGCTGTGCCACGGATTCTAAAACGATCTGTGACGAGATGTACGAAAATTCCGCCTGCCACAAGACGGATGGAGCATACCAGTCCATCTTCGGTCTGGACGTGCTCCCGGATTACCAGCGTCAGGGGATCGCGGCAGATCTCATGAACCACATGATCGGGGATGCGAAAAATAAGGGAAGGAAAGGTCTGATCCTCACATGCAAGGACCGCCTGATCCACTATTATGCGAAATTCGGATATAAAAATATGGGCGTGTCCGAGTCTGTCCACGGCGGGGCAGTCTGGTATGACATGATCCTGGAATTCGGAGCGCAGGAATCATGAAGATCACACTGATCACGGTCGGAAAGATCAAGGAAAAATTCTTCCAGGATGCGATTGCGGAATATTGCAAACGCTTGAGCCGGTACTGCAAGCTGGAGATCATCCAGGTTGCGGATGAGAAGACGCCGGACGGTGCCAGCGAGGCAGTGGAGACGCAGATCAAAGAAAAAGAAGGCGAACGGATCCTTTCCAATATCAAGGACGGAAGTTTTGTCGTTGCTCTCGCGATCAATGGAAATATGCTGGATTCTGAGGAGCTTGCGGCAAAAATAGAAAAATGGGGTGTGTCCGGGATCAGCCAGATCGTGTTTATCATCGGCGGATCGTTAGGTCTTTCAAACCAGGTCCTGGTACGGGCCGATTACAAGCTGAGCTTTTCAAAGATGACATTCCCGCACCAGCTCATGCGGGTCATTCTTCTGGAGCAGATTTACCGGAGTTACCGGATCATTCAGGGAGAACCTTACCATAAATAGCGTGTATTTGTTACTTTTCACGGGGAGGATATTCCGAACCGAAAATTCCGCATGAGACAGCAGTGATTGCGGATTGAAACAAGGAGGCAAAAACGAGTGACAGAGGAACAGAACGCAGGGAAGATCTTTCTTTTCTGTAAGGAACCTTCACCGGAGCGGATCATGAAATGCCTGCGGGACGCATTTGACGTTCCGGGCAGTGTTCATGATGCGGACCTGAAACTTCATAACGGGGATCTGGACGTGACGATCCGGGTATATTGTGAGAGTGCGGGCGGCGAAGAACAGGAGCTTGTCCGTGGCTGGTCAGACCGGTCGCGTGGGCATTTTTCCAGAGTTGAGACTGCCGCGGTGGATGTGAAGACGAATCTTCTTTATCAGTTGGAGGGAACCGAGAGCATCGTTTCGGTGGATTATACATTTGATGGGGAGGAGTCCGAATTCCTGACAGAGGAAGAGGAGTCTGCAAAGAGAAATATGGAGCAGACGCTGTTCGGCGTTCTTTCTACTCTTCGGGCTGTCATGGCGTTCCGGGGTGAAAAGAGAGGATTTTACTGTCTGGACGCATCCGGGATGGAGAAGCTGATCCTGGATGGAAACGGAAACAGTGAGATGGAACGGTTTCTGCCCTACAAGTCGGTTGGATATGTCCCGGGAAATGATATCGAGGCAGAGCAGTTGAACAGGAGAGAGGGAAACCGCAGGGAATTTGAGGCTCATGGAGTGTATGTTCCGGTATTTTATCCACTTCTGGAAACAGAGGCGGAGGCGGACTGCCGGACACCTTATGAGATCGCGGCCCGTGCGGTAGCACTTCTTCTCGTGGCGGCATTCTCCGAAGCGATGCTTGCTGCGAAGATGGACCAGAAAGAGGCGCTTGAATTTATCGGAAAAAGGATCCGTGAGTTCGGTGCGGAGGACTTTTTCTCGCCGAAAGAATGGAAATATCTGCATGATGAGGAGCCGAAGGAATCGGAGAAGATCTCTTACTCCTGGCAGTACGAAAATCTGCATGTGATGGAGTGGGCGCTGGGGCTGATTGAGGGACCGCTTGATTTCCCGGATCGTTTCTGTGACGTGGCGGAAGCTGCGCGGATCCTGACATCGTTCCATTCAATGCGGGAGATCCTGGATGCGGCAAAACCGAGATCTCCGAAGGAGCTTCTCGATGCCTGTGACATGATCTTCTGCCTGGACTGGGCCTGCACCGATACGCGGATGCGGGATCTTCCGACGCCGGCAGGGATGGACGGCGGCGTGGTCTTTGAGCGCCATAAAGCTTTGAACTGGCTCGTGGGGGTCGGGGAAAAGGCGGACTGGGATCATGTGCCGGTGGATACATGATAAAGAGAGCGAACTGTGGGCGTGAAAAGTAACGAAGCGAGGTTACAGTACACGGGCTCTCCATGCCCGCGCACTGTAACAGGATTTTGCCGATGCTCCGCATTCCGAATCGGCAAAATCCGCGACCAAAACTGTATCATACGGAATTTTCAGTTCAGAAAATTCCTACCCGTGAAAAGTAACAAAGCGAGTGCATTGCAGGGCAGGAAACTGTGATGCGCTTTTTTTCTTGCTTTTTTTAGCACGTTGTAGTATAATTACGGCACTGCGATAAAGACAAATGTCCACGCTGCACGGTCATGAAGCGGAAGCGAAACAGAAACGCTGTCGATACCGGATCCTGTATCCGGACCGGAGAAAGATGTGGAAAGAAAACCGGAGACTTTTCTGATCGCTGGTCAGGGAAAGGAAGACCGGGATAAAGGAGAAAAATACCATGGGAGAGAAAAAGGTGATCAAAGCGGCGCTCCTCGGTGCCGGAACGGTTGGAAGCGGAGTGTATGCGCTCTCTGAGATGTTAAAGGATGAGATGTTTCAGAAAACGGGAGCTAATCTGGAGATCAAGAAGGTCCTGGTGAGGAACACAAAAAAAGAGCGCCCGGGAATCCCGAAGGAGGTCCTGACGGACAACTGGAAGGAAATCCTGGAAGATGATGAAATCCAGCTGGTCATCGAACTGATGGGCGGCGTGGAGCCGGCGAGAACTTATATCGTGGAGGCGCTTGAGACAGGAAAGCAGGTTGTCACGGCAAACAAGGATGTGCTCGCGGAGTACGGACAGGAGATCCTGACACTTGCGGAAAATAATGGATGCGATATCCAGTTTGAGGCTGCCGTTGCCGGTGCGATCCCGATCATCCGGCCGTTAAAGCAGAGTCTTGCAGGAAGTATGCTGACGGAGATCATGGGAATCGTCAACGGGACCACGAACTACATTCTGACGAAAATGTCGGAAGAGGGAATGGATTATCAGGAAGCGCTCGCGAAGGCGACGGAACTTGGCTACGCGGAGGCGGATCCGACGGCTGATGTGGAAGGTTACGATGCGGGCCGAAAGATCGCGATCATGTCCTCCCTGGCATTCAACTCCAAGGTGACATTCAAAGATGTCTACATGGAAGGGATCACAAAGATCACCTCCGATGACATCCGCTATGCAAAGGAATTCGGCTATGTGATCAAACTTCTCGGTGTCACAAAGCTGGTGAACAATGAGATCGAGGTCAAGGTTCACCCGATGCTGATCCCGGAGCAGCATCCGCTCGCGACAGTCCGCGATTCGTTCAACGCAGTGTTTGTCCATGGTGAGGCCTGCGATGACGCGATGTTCATGGGACGCGGTGCAGGAAAGATGCCGACGGCCAGCGCTGTCATGGGTGATATCATCATTGTCATGAGAAATATCGTCCATGACAACTGTGGATGGAACGGCGGCGTTGCATATAAGAATTATCCGGTAAAACCGATCGAGGAGACGAGATCGAGATATTTCCTCCGCCTTCAGGTTGCGAACAAGCCGGGCGCTCTGGCGAATATCGCGGGAGTTCTCGGAAACAACGATGTAAGCATCGCCCAGGTCGTACAGAAACGTGCGAGAGACGGAGTTGCGGAGCTCGTTGTGATCACGGATTCCGTGCTGGAGAGACATTTCAACGATGCGCTGATGATCGTGAAAGGAATGTCTGTATTGCGGGAGGTTTCCGGGATCATTCGTGTATACGGAGATTAAGAAAGAACAGGATGTTAATTGTAAAAAGGCAGATCTGCCTGGTTGGAAATACTTCTGACCGGTAGATCTGCTTTTTTTATCAGAAGACAGTAATTTTCTCCCCAAAATTGCGGACTTTTAGAGCAAAACGCAATTTCCTTCCCAAAATTGCGGACTTTCAGAACAAGATCGACCAAGTCATATTTCCGGACTTGTCTCATATGATGTATCACAGAATGGAAGGGAGGATGGCGGATTGAAGGCTGAAATGGTCCAGAGATTTCTGGAGCAGGTGATCACGGAGAAAGAACCAATACGGGAAATCAGGATACGGATTGGAAAGCCGGTGTTCGTTCTGGATTCGGAGGGGGAAAAAATCCTGAATTTTGATGAAAAAAGAGGAAATCCAGAATTACTGCGGATAGAAGATGAGAAAGAAAATTCAGGAATCGAGAATGGGAGCATGGCGGATTCCGAGCTGATCCGAGCTCTCATGGAAATCTTTGCAAGACATTCCCTCTATGCCTACGAGCGGGAGATCAGCCAGGGATTTCTCACGATCCGCGGCGGACATCGGATCGGGATCACGGGAAAAGCAGTGGTGGAGTCCGGACATGTAAAAACAGTCCGGGATATCTCATCCTTAAACATCCGCATCGCCCACGAGATAAAAGGATGCGCGAAATCCGTGCTGCCGCATCTTCTGTCAGGGGAAGAGTTTCTTGATACGCTGGTGATCTCCCCGCCGGGAGCCGGAAAGACTACCCTTTTGCGTGATCTGATCCGGGAACTTTCCAGCGGGGGATCATGGGGATCCGGGAAAAACGTGTCCGTGGTGGACGAGCGTTCGGAGATCGCAGCCTGTTTTGGCGGGGTCCCGCAGTGTGACCTCGGTCCCCGGACGGATGTGATGGACGGCTGTCCGAAAGCCGTGGGCATGCTCATGATGCTGCGCTCCATGGCACCGCAGGTACTGGCGGTCGACGAAGCGGGCGGGGAGGAGGAGATCCGGGCGATGAAATACGCGATGAAATGCGGGTGCCGGATCCTCGCCACGGTCCATGGAGCGGACATGGAGGACATCATGAAACGTCCGGCGTGGAGAGACATCGTGGGCGAAAAGATATTTTCCCGATATGTGGTCCTCACTGGGGTACCGACACCTGGAACTGTGGCGGAGATCTATGATGAATCTGTATGTCAATGCAGAGAGAAAAGCACCTGTGAAGACAGGTATGCAGCGGCAGCATTCAGTTACCGATCTCAGCTGAGGATGACCGGAAAATGGGAGAATGAAAAGATATGAAATATGTGGGACTTTTATGCATGGCGGCAGCGGTGGTGGCGGGCGGTTTTCTGATGGCGGGGGAGTGGGAAGCGCGGGTGAAGATCTTGCTGCTCTTCCGTCAGATGATGGTCTATCTGAAGAGCCGGATCCTCTACTCGAATGAGACGCTTCCGGAGGCTCTGAAGGAAGTCGGAACACGATTTGCGGACGAGAAAAGCGGGATGGAAGCGGAAGCAGGGCTTTTTTTCCTGAGAGTGGAAAAACGGATGGAGGAAGAACGCGGAAAATCATTTTCTGAGATATGGAAAGAGGAGCTGGACAGACTTCCGGAGGATCTGCCGATGAGAAACGAGGATCTTCAGGCACTCCGGTCGCTGGGGGAAAATCTCGGATATGCGGACAAAACGACCCAGGAGCGGACGATCCTTTTCTATCTGGAACAGGCGGATGACTCGCTTGCTTTCCTGAAAAAGGAGACGGAGAGCCGGACGAAGCTTTACCGGTCGCTTGGAATGGCAGCGGGACTTTTCATTCTGGTGCTCTTTGCGTAAAGGAGGGGAAACATGGGGGTAAATCTGATCTTTAAGATCGCGGCGGTGGGGATCCTGGTTTCGGTGATGTGCCAGGTTTTAAAGCACAGCGGGCGGGAGGACCAGGCATTTCTCACGAGTCTCGCGGGTCTGATTCTGGTCCTGTTCTGGATCGTACCGTATATCTATGAATTGTTTGAGACGATCAAAAACCTGTTTTCACTGTGAGGGGGAATGACTATGTCTGTGGTACAGGCGGCGCTTTTGGGGCTTACGGCGATCCTGTTTGCGGCTCAGCTGAAGCCGTTGAAGCCGGAGTACGCGGTCTATCTCGTTCTGGCGGCATCCATCGGGATCGGATTTCTGGGACTTGCAAAGCTCGGAGGCCTTCTCGAGACTTTGCGGGAGATCGGAAACGGGATCCGGATCCGGCATGTGTATTTGACAACACTTCTCCGGATGGCGGGGATCGCTTACATCGCGGAGTTCATGTCTGGGATCTGTAAGGATGCGGGATATTCGGCGGTGGGGACACAGGTGGAGATGGTGGGAAAACTCGCGATCCTGGCGGTGAGCGCACCGGTTGTTCTGTCACTCGTGGAGTCATTGAAGGTGTTTATGGAATGAAAAGATCGGGAAAACGTAGGGGATCTGCGGTACTGATCCGGTTCATGCTCATGATCATGGGGCTTTTTGCGGGGAACTTTTTTAGGACAATTCCCGCATTTGCGGCGGAGCCGGGGGATCCCGGGCAGGAAGTATGGACACAGGATGCGGGGAGTACGGCTCTTGATCTTTCAGAGATCGAGAATTATCTGGACCGGATCGGGGAACAGAAAACGGCGGGAATGACATTTGGGGAACTGATGAACATGATCCAGGCAGGGGACATGGAGAAAATCTTTTTGTATGGAAGAGACCGGATCGCCTCCGCGTTATTTTCGGAAATCAGGACAAACGCATCATTTCTCGCGGAGATCCTGATCCTGTCCCTGTGCGGGGCGGCCTGCTCCGGTTTCTTTGGGATCTTTGGCTCCGGCCAGCTGTCGGAGACGGGATTTTATGTGATCTGCATCTGTGTGCAGACCTTTCTGGCGGCTGGCTTTTTTTCCAGCATCCGAATCGCGGAGGAGACGACGGGGGAGATCCTGGGATTCATGAAAGTGCTGCTCCCGGCCTACTTTCTTGCAGTGACGATGGCGGGCGGGGCGGTGACATCCGCCTCGGTCTGCGGGTTTACGATCGGAGCCATCGGAGTGATCCAGACGGTAGTCTCCGGATTCCTTCTGCCGGTCATGAAACTTTACATGGTGATTTCCCTGGTCGGAAATCTGTTCCGGGAGGAGATGTTCTCGGTGATGACGGAGCTTCTGGGAAAGGTTGTGGGGTGGACGGTGAAGACCATGTTCGGGATCGTTGTGGGATTTCATCTGATCCAGGGGCTGGTACTTCCACAGGCGGATGCCATGAAAAACGCGGCGGTCATGCGGGCGGTCGAGGCAGTCCCCGGGGTCGGCGCAGGGGCCGGAGTGGTTTCTGATCTTCTTCTGGGATCGGCGGTCCTGATCAAGAATACAGCCGGAGCAGCGGCAGTGGCAGTCCTGCTTTTTCTGGCAGCAGTTCCGATGGTGAAGCTTACAGTCCTTATGGTGCTTTACTATCTGGCGGCAGCCGTGATGCAGCCCGTGTGCGACAAACGGCTGACGGCATGTATAACGCAGAATGCCGCCGGACATGGGATGCTGCTGAAGATCGTGGGGTACTCGCTGGCACTGTTCGTCGTGACGATCGCGGTGATCAGCTATTCGACGAACGCGGTGTATTATGCGGGATGAACAAAATGAGAATATGCAGTTTTGAAGATGCGGAGCGGGTATGGAAGTCTGAAAAATCAGACGGATGTTTTGGAAGTGGTGTGAGCAGCGGTGGAAAAGTGAGGTGAACGGCATGAAAGCAGTGGAAAACTGGGTGCGTGACATCGTATTTTACATGATCTTTGTGACGATGGTCATGAACCTTCTGCCGGATCCGAAATATGAGAAATATTTGCGGCTGTTTGCTGGCGCGGTCATGATCCTTCTGGCGTTTGGACCGGTATTACGGATCACGGGGATGGAGACGGCGATGGCGGGGATCTTTGAAAAGATTACATTTGAGAATGATGTCCGGACGCTGAAGGAAGAGCTGGGGGCGGCAGATGAGCGCCGGATCAGGGAATTTTATGGGCGATACCGGGCTGCGGCGGAGGCGGATATCCGGTCGATGGCGGAGCATGACGGGCTGGAATGTGAGAGCGTTTCGGTCGATGTGGCGGAAGCCGGGAATATCAGCTATGTGAAGCTGGTGGTCAGGGGCAGGCAGGATCAGACCGGGGTGGGGATCGCCTCGGTGAGAAGAAAGATAGGAGCGTATTATGGAATGGAAGAACAGGACATTGAGGTCGATGTTAAAAGGAAATAAGGAGAAAGTGCTCTTTTTATTCTGTTCCGGACTGCTTTTGTTTGTGATCTCGCTTCCGGACAGCGGAAAGACGGATCCCGGGTGGAATAATCGTGCGGCGGAGGTCCTGGCCGATGTGGGGGATGAGAGTGCGGCGGATCCCAGCGCCGGTTCGGAGACGGCAGCAAAGGCGGAGAGTGTTTCCTACGAGGCGGAGCTGGAGCGGCGGATCCGGGAACTTTTAAGGAGTGTGGACGGCGTCGGGGAGGCGGATGTGATGGTAGTCTTAAAATCCTCGGAGGAGAGAGTCTGGCATGTGGATAAGAGCAGCACCTCCTCGGTGACGGAGGAGAGCGGGGCGGATTCCGGGAGTTCCAGGATCATACGGGAGGAAGATCAGTCGGAGAGCACGGTGCTTGACGGGAAGAGCCAGTCGCCGGTGATGGAAAAGGAGGTGAAGCCGGAACTCTCAGGGATCATCATCAGCGCGGACGGGGGAGGAAGCGCGGTGATCCGGGCGGAGATCACGGAGGCCATGGAGGCGCTCCTCGGGCTTCCGGCAAACAAGATCAAGGTGATGAAGCGGGCGGCAGGGGAATCCTGAGAAGAAATTCTCCGGGGCGGGATCCGGCTGTGGAACTTTCGGATGTCCGGAATGAGTGTATGGTGCCGGGAAAATAGATCGGTATTCTGCCGGGACTGCATATTTTAGGCGTGGAATCATAGAATGGAAGTATGAAAGTATGGGAAAGAAGGAGTTTTGCGATGAAACGGATCTTCAGAAGGAATCAGATCATTATCACGACACTGGCAGTCATGATCGCGGCGGCGGGATACCTGAATTACTCGTCGAAGAAGGAAGTGGCGGGGGCAGAGGTGTACGAGGCGGGGATGATGGACATTTCCGATTCGGACATTCTGGCGGAGAATCAGGCGAAGAGCGGAGTGGATGATGGAAGTCTCACGGAGATCGCAAGTCTGGACGGAGACGGCGAAGAGAAGCTTCCGGATGGAAATGAGGTGGCTGCGGTGCCGGAGAGTGCGGAGGTTTCTGGATCTGAGGCTGCAGGGGAGGAGACCGCGGCAGCGGGGATCGAGAATCCGGGCGAGGCAGTGCTCACAGGCGGAACGGGGATCTCTGAGTACATAGCGGGGGTTCAGCTTGGAAGGGAGCAGATCCGGGCGAAGAACAAGGAGACGTTGATGCAGATCATCAACAGTGACCAGATCTCGGAGGAGGAGAAGCAGACGGCGATCCAGAACCTGATCGGTCTGACGGAGGTTTCGGAGAAGGAGAATGCGGCGGAGACGCTTCTCAAGGCGAAGGGCTTTGTGGACCCGGTGGTCAGCATTACGGACGGGAAGGCGGACGTTGTTGTGAACGCGGCATCGCTCACGGACCAGGAGCGGGCGCAGATCGAGGATATCGTGAAGAGAAAGACGGAGATCGGGGCGGACGGGATCGTGATCACGCTGCTGGATGCGGAGGAGTGATGGGAACATGGCAGAGGATGAGAAAAAGAGCTATGCAACAGGGGGAGAAAATGGTATAATAACAGTATCTTTGATATACAGGAGGTAATTATTGTGGCAGCGGAAACAGAGAGAAGCAGTCATAAGGTTTATGAGAAGGACAAAATCGGAGAGGTCCGGATTGCGGATGAAGTCGTGGCAATTATTGCCGGCCTGGCAGCAACTGAGGTCGAGGGCGTGGATTCCATGGCTGGAAATATCACAAATGAGCTGGTTGGAAAGCTTGGAATGAAGAATCTTTCCAAGGGCGTGAAGGTGGAAGTGACAGAGGAACATGTGAGTGTGAATATGGCGCTGAACCTGAAGTATGGATATAGTATTCCGGATGTCTGCGAGAAGGTGCAGGAGAAGGTTAAGAGTGCGATCGAGAACATGACGGGGCTTACGGTGCTTGATGTGAATATTAAGATTGCCGGGGTCAGCATGGAAGAAAAGTAAAGATTATAACTGCGTGAGGGCAGAATCCCCAGAAGACTGGGGATCCTGCCCTTTTTGGCAAACTTATTCTATTTCGATGGTGTAGTTATAGCTGTAGGTATGGACGTAAAGCATATGATCTTGATACACGAGGAGATCAGGCTGTTTTTTTAGTTTCAGGCGGGAGAGGATTTCGCCGGTGTGAAGATCAAGCTGATAGAGGTAGTCGTCCTCGGAGGTGAAGCCGTATCCGCAGAGGATGACATTGTCTTTTAAGATAAAGTTCATGGAGTTATAAGTCTGGTCAGCGCTTCGCCAGAGGAGTTTATTATCTTCCAGATCATAGGCGAACATGAAACAGGTATCCGGCTGGGCATAGCCGTTTGTCACGCTGGCTCCATAGAAGATTCCGTCCCTTAGACAGGCGTTATTTCCGTTGATGTACCATTTGTCGGTGGGATAGGTTAAGACATACAGGCAGTTTCCGGTACCGTTCTCAAAAATATAAAGTTCTTCGCCGGACCAGAGGTACTGGTAGTTGTCATCATAAAAGTTGTTCCAGTCGGTGCCGATCATGGGGAGGGATAATCCTTTACTGTCGTACCATTCGTTTGCAAAATCGATACCGTTTTCTTCTTCGGATACGATTTTTAAATCAAAAGGAGCGGTGGCATCACCGGTGGGATGTGTTTCCCTGGCTGTGGACAGGTCGATGGTAATGTATTTTGTCTCAGGAGCCGTATTTTCGGTGTCAGTATTGGCAGCAGGGCTGGTTTCTGTTTTCATATCGGTTTCAGAGCTTTCTTCTGCCACTGTTTTCGTGTCAGATTCAGAGGTGCTTTCTGCCGTTGTTTCTGTAGCATTTTTAGAACTGGATTCTGTCTCTCCTTTTAATTCGATTTCGGAAGTTTGTATCGCTGTTTCTGCGGGAGTATCTGTTGAAATCGTGTTTTTCTCAGCGCCGCATCCTGATAATAACATGCACAGGATGATGAACGGCAGGTATTTTACTTTGTTCATTGTATTATTTTCCTTTCTGAGGTAAGTTTGGAATTCTGAAGGGATCAGAAAGAGTATACCATACCACAAGGATAAAAAAAACATCTCTCACATAAGGACTTGTGAAAATATACATTTTCATGTATAATCCTAAATTAGGAGTACTCTGTTCTGCGCTCACATCTGCAGAAGCTGCAAAAGGCAGCTTTTTCAGAAGCATGGCTGCAAAAGAGCAGTTCAGAGATTGATAATCAGAGCAGCACGGACTGACGGAAAAGCCCGTCGGCCCGTTCAGATAAACGGAGGTAGAAAAGTGACCAGAAGGGAAGCCAGAGAACATTGTTTTAAGATGCTGTTCTGCCAGGATTTTTACCCGGCAGAGGAGAAGGAAGAGCAGTTAGAGAAATATTTTGAAGCGCCGAAGGAGGATGTGACCGGCGAAGACGGAAAAGATGAGATCCTTCATGATCCGTTTGAGAAAGAAGAGGACCGCGCATATCTCGAAAAACGCGTCGAGAAGATCATGGAACTGATCCCGGAGATCGATGAAAAGATCAACGAGATCGCGGAAGGCTGGAGAACAAGACGTATGGGTAAAGTTGAGCTTACGATTTTACGTCTTGCAGTGTTCGAGATGAAATATGACGAGGAGATCCCGGAGAAGGTTGCCATCAACGAAGCGGTTGAACTCGCAAAGAAATTCGGCGGAGATGAAGCCCCGGCATTTGTAAACGGTATCCTTGCAAAACTGATCCAGAAAGGCAATTAAACGATGGCAGGTGTTTACTCTGTTGCACAGGTAAATTCATACATCAAAAATATGTTTGCACAGGACTTCCTTCTTCGCCGCCTGTCGGTGAAGGGGGAAGTTTCCAACTGTAAGTATCACAGTTCCGGACATATCTATTTCACACTGAAAGACGGCGGCGGAACACTTCAGGCTGTCATGTTCGCAAGCCAGCGACGCGGCCTCAACTTCAAGTTAGCCGAGGGACAGCAGGTTGTCGTAAAAGGAACCGTGGATGTCTACGAGCGCGACGGAAAATACCAGCTCTACGCGTCAGAAATCGAACTTTCCGGGCGCGGGGACCTGTATCTGAGATTTGAAAAACTCTTAAAAGAGCTGGAAGAGATGGGAATGTTCGACCCGCAGTATAAGCGGCCGATCCCACGGTTTGCGAAGACGGTCGGGATCGTGACGGCTCCGACGGGGGCGGCGATCCGTGATATCATGAACATCGCGCACCGGAGAAATCCGTATGTCCAGCTGATCTTATACCCGGCTCTGGTTCAGGGAGACGGGGCGAAGGACAGTATCGTGAAGGGGATCCGGACGCTCGATGCGATGGGACTGGACGTCCTGATCGTCGGGCGCGGCGGCGGTTCGATCGAGGATCTGTGGGCGTTTAACGAGGAGGAGGTCGCGAGAGCGATCTTTGCGTGCAATACGCCTGTGATCTCGGCGGTCGGTCACGAGACGGATGTGACGATCGCGGACTATGCGGCGGATCTTCGGGCGCCGACACCATCGGCGGCGGCTGAGCTTGCGGTGTTTGACTATTTCCAGTTCCAGATGGATCTGAACGCGAGAAAGCAGCGTCTGATGAAGGAGATGGCGACATGTCTGGACCGGACGAAGAGCAGGCTGAGGCAGGATATGCTGACGCTTCGGTTTTATGATCCGAAGAGCCAGTTAAATGAGAAGAAAAAGCGGTTGGCAGATGCGGAGGATACATTGCTCCGGCTGATCGCGCAGAGGCAGCAGGAGGCAAGAAGAGATCTTCAGAATGCTGAGACGCTGCTTCAGAGAGAGATGAAGGACCGACTTGCCGCGGACAAGAGAAATCTTGCGGTGAAGAGTGCCAGACTCTGGGGACTTTCCCCGTTAAAGAAGATCAGCGATGGTTTTGGATTTATCACGGACGGAGACGGAAAGCGTCTGGAGACCGTGGAACAGGCAGTACCTGGAAGCCGGATCACAGTCCGTGTGAAGGACGGACGGATCGGAGCGACCGTGAACAACGTGGAAAACTATGACATCAGGACATCAGGACAGGAAAAACTGTCGCAGTGAGGAAAGACTATGGATGACGAGACAAGAAAAAAGATGAATGTAGAGGAGACGTTTGCGGCGATCGATAAGATCATCGGAAGGCTGGAAAAGGGAGACGGATCCCTGGAAGAAGCTTTTGCGGACTATGAAGAAGGTATGAAGCTCGTAAAGAGCTGCAATGAAAAGATCGAAATGATCGAGAAGAGGATCCTTGTTTTGAGCGGAGATCAGGCGGAGGGAACGAAAGATGACGGACAGTTTTAAGGAAAAGTTCAGACAGGCGGTCGCAGAGACCGAGGCAGTCGTATATTCTTATCTTCCGGAGGAGACCGGGCACCAGAAGACGATCTTTGAGGCGATGAATTATAGCGTGAAGGCGGGCGGAAAGCGTTTGAGACCGCTGCTGATGCGGGAAGTATACCGTTTATTCGGCGGGAACGGACCGGAGATCGGGCCGTTCATGGCGGCGATGGAGATGATCCACACGTCCTCACTGATCCACGATGATCTTCCGTGTATGGACAATGACGAGTACCGCCGCGGAAAGCTGACGACCTGGAAAGCGTACGGATATGATATGGCGGTCCTCGCGGGCGATGCACTGATGATCTACGCGTTTGAGGTGGCTTCAAAGGCATTCACGATGGGAGCGGACCCTGCGAAGGTCGGACGTGCGATCGGGATCCTTGCGGAGAAGACCGGGATCTACGGTATGATCGGTGGACAGACCGTCGATGTGGAGCTGACCGGAAAGGCGGTCCCGAGGGAGAAACTTGACTTTATCTACCGCTTAAAGACAGGAGCTCTTTTAGAGGCCTCCATGATGATCGGCGCAGTCCTTGCCGGTGCATCCGATGAGGAGATCCGGGAAGTCGAGACAATGGCGTCCGAGGTTGGACTTGCATTCCAGATCCAGGATGATATCCTCGATGTGACGAGCACCCAGGAAGAGCTTGGAAAGCCTGTTTTAAGCGATGAGAAGAATCAGAAGACCACATATGTGACGCTGGAAGGTCTTGAGAAGGCAAAACAGGATGTCAAAGAGATTTCCGACCGGGCAGCGGGAAGACTTGCCGGTCTGCCGGGAAAGAATGAATTTCTGTATGACATTATTGAAATGCTCGTAAACAGGAAAAACTAAGGAAGAAAAATATGTAAGGGAGTAGTCTGGAAACATGCTGCTTGATCATATAAAACAGTCTTCGGACATCAAAAAACTGAAAGAAGACCAGTATCCGGAGCTCGCGAGGGAGATCCGCCAGTTCCTGATCGAAAAGATAAGTAAGACCGGAGGTCATCTCGCCTCAAACCTTGGCGTTGTGGAGCTTACGATGGCGCTGCATCTGGCGTTCGATCTGCCGAAGGACAAGATCGTCTGGGATGTGGGACATCAGGCTTACACGCACAAGCTTTTAAGCGGAAGAAAGGCCGGATTCGACGATCTGCGCCAGTTCGGCGGGATGAGCGGGTTCCCGAAGCGAAAAGAGAGCCCGTACGATGCGTTCGACACGGGACACAGTTCCACTTCGATTTCCGCAGGGCTTGGGATCGCCCAGGCACGGGAGATCACGGGCGAAGAATATTCGGTGATCTCTGTGATCGGAGACGGCGCGCTGACCGGCGGAATGGCCTACGAGGCATTAAATAATGCTGCCCAGATCAAAAAGAACTTTATCATCGTGCTGAACGACAACGAGATGTCGATCTCTAAGAACGTCGGCGGTATGTCACGGTATCTGAGCAGTGTCCGCACGAAGGAAGGTTATGCGGAGCTGAAACTCAAGGTGGAACGGGGACTTTCCTCGATCCCGGTGATCGGAAAGCCGATGGCATATGGGCTTTACCAGTTAAAGAACGGGATCAAGCAGTTTCTCGTCCCGGGAATGCTGTTTGAGGATATGGGGATCACCTATCTGGGACCTGTTGACGGACATGATGTGAAAACGATGATCCGCGTGTTTAAGGAAGCAAAGCGGGTCCAGCATGCAGTCCTGGTCCATGTGATCACGAAAAAGGGAAAAGGTTACAAGCCGGCGGAGGAAAATCCGGCGAGATTCCACGGTGTGGAGCCGTTCGATATCAAGACCGGAAAGCCGCTTAAGAAAAAAGAATTCCCGAGTTATACCGATATCTTTTCTGAGAAGATCTGTGAACTTGCGAAGAAGAACGAGAAGCTCGTTGCGCTGACGGCGGCAATGCCGGACGGAACGGGACTCACGAAGTTTTCGAAGGAATTCCCGAAGCGGTTCTTTGACGTGGGGATCGCGGAGGCACATGAGGTGACGTCCGCGGCTGGTATGGCGTCGGCCGGGCTGAAACCGGTTGTCGCTGTGTATTCCTCGTTTTTACAGCGCGGTTATGATCAGGTGCTCCATGACGTCTGTATCCAGAACCTTCCGGTCTTATTCGCGATCGACCGGGCCGGTCTTGTGGGAAGCGACGGGGAGACCCACCAGGGAATCTTTGATATCTCGTTTCTGAGTCTTGTTCCGGGGATGAACATCATGGCGCCGAAGAATCTCTGGGAGCTTCAAGACATGCTGGAGTTCGGCGTGAAGTTCAACGCACCGCTCGCGATCCGCTATCCGAGAGGTCAGGCGTACCGCGGACTGGAGGAGTTCCGGGCGCCGATCGAGTACGGAAAGGCGGAGATGCTCTATGAGGAGTCTGACATTGCTCTTTTTGCTCTCGGAAGCATGGTGAGCACCGGAGAGCATGTCCGGGAAAAACTGAAGGCAAAAGGACATGCATGTACCCTGGTAAATGCGCGGTTTGTGAAGCCACTCGACACCGATATGATCGATCATCTGTGCAAAGATCATAAGCTCATCGTCACGATGGAGGAAAATGTGCTCCGCGGCGGCATGGGCATGTATGTCACAAAGTATATTCATGAATTTTATCCGGAGATCCGGGTGATCCAGATCGCACTTCCGGATGCATATGTGGAACACGGAAATGTGTCCGTCCTTCGGGAAATGCTGGGGATCGACAGCGATTCGGTCCTGAAGCGGATCGAGAAGGAACTGGATTCCTGGAAATAAAGACAGTCTGGGAGGCGAAGATCCCGGGAAGGAGAAAAAGCCCATGAAGGAACGTTTGGATGTTCTTCTGGTAAAGAGAAACCTGGCGGAGTCCAGGGAGAAGGCGAAGGCGGTCATCATGTCCGGCATCGTCTATGTAGATGGACAGAAAGAAGACAAGGCGGGTTCCATGTTCGATGAGACTGCGAACGTGGAGGTGCGCGGAACGACTTTAAAATATGTGAGCCGCGGAGGTCTGAAATTAGAGAAGGCGATGACGCACTTTGGTGTGACACTGGCCGGAAAGATCTGTATGGATGTCGGTGCGTCCACCGGCGGATTTACGGACTGTATGCTCCAGAACGGAGCGGTGAAGGTTTACTCCGTCGATGTTGGACATGGACAGCTCGCATGGAAACTCCGGAACGATGAGCGCGTGGTCTGCATGGAAAAGACGAATATCCGCTATGTGACTCCGGAGGAGATCCCGGACCGGATCCAGTTTGTATCCATTGATGTATCCTTTATCTCCCTGACGAAAGTTCTGGGACCTGTGAAGGCACTCATGGAGCCGGATGGTGAGGTTGTCTGCCTGATCAAGCCGCAGTTTGAGGCCGGACGTGAGAAGGTTGGAAAGAAGGGTGTTGTCCGTGAAAAATCAGTCCATCTCGAGGTCATCGAGATGGTAGCATCATTTGCCGGAAGCATCGGTTTTGAGGCGCTACATCTGGAATTTTCACCGATCAAGGGACCGGAAGGAAACATCGAGTACCTGCTTCATTTAAGAAACTGTACTGATGGCAGCACCTTCACAAACGACGCGATCGGAGCTTCCGGGATCGTCGACAAGGCACACGAGACACTGGATAAATAGGACAGAATATATGAAGAAATTCTACATCGTTGCGAATCCTGACAAAGAAAATACGAAGAACATGCAGACAGCGATCGAGGAGTATCTGACGACCCGCGGCGCAAAAGTCTCCGCCGGAAAAAGTGCTTCCGGACATGGAAATCCCTATACGGATCCTGAGGATGTTCCGGGAGATATGGAATGTGTCATCACACTCGGCGGCGACGGAACCCTGATCCAGGCGGCGCGGGATCTCGCAGGGCGTGATCTTCCGATGATCGGGATCAACCTCGGCGGTCTCGGGTATCTCACTCAGATCGGGCGGGAAGGCGATGTGAAGGAGCTTCTGGATGCGCTTTTGGAGGATTCTTACCAGATCCAGGAGCGCATGATGTTAAAGGGCTGCGTTTACCGGGACGGAAGACCTGTGAAGGATAGTATCGCGTTAAATGATATCGTCCTGACAAGGGACGGGGATCCGCGCGTTCTGAAATTAAAGCTGTACGTGGACGGACAGTTTTTAAACGAATTCAGCGCCGATGGCATGATCGTTGCGACACCTACGGGATCGACAGCCTACAATCTGTCGGCGGGCGGGCCGATCGCACAGCCGGACGGACAGCTCATGATCCTGACGCCGATCTGCCCGCACACGCTGACATCGAGAACGATCGTTTTCGGTGCCGGAAGCCGGATCCGGATCGAGATCCCGGCGACGAACCGCGGCAGCCAGGTGGCGGCGTTTGACGGTGACACGCTGGTTCGCCTGGAAAACGGGGATTATATTGAGATCACAAAGGCAGAGACCGTGACAAGAGTTGTGAAGCTTGATCACCGGTCATTCCTTGATATTTTAAAGATGAAGATGTACGACGCGTGAATTTACAGCGGAATAGCGCTGCAGGACACGCAGGGCGGTGTGCGGATCACTTCAAAAGAAGTGAACTGGACACTGATACAGGACGAGATCAGAAAGGGGCAGCAGACATGAAGGTTGACAGACACAGTAAGATCGTGGAGCTGATCGGAAAATATCAGATCGAGACGCAGGAGGAGCTTGCGGAGTATCTGAAAAAGGCCGGATATCATGTGACACAGGCGACAGTATCGAGAGATATCCGTGAACTGAAGCTCACGAAAGCTCCTGGAAAAAATGGCCGCCAGTGCTATGCAGTCATGCAGCATCAGAAAGATTTTGGCGAGAAATATATCCGTATTTTCAGGGACTGCTATGTGTCCATGGACATGGCACAGAATATTCTTGTGATCAAGACGGTTTCCGGTATGGCGATGGCAGTCGCTGAGGCACTGGATGTGATCGGTTTTCATGAGATCGTCGGCTGTGTGGCCGGAGACAATACGATCATGTGCGCGGTGCGGACCGTGGATGACACGATCATTCTGATGGATAAGCTGAAGAAGATCATTGAAGGAAAGTAACTGTTCAGTAGGTCTGCGCATTTACTGCGCTGACCGTAAGAAAACTTAGAATAGAAGGCAAAAATCCTATCGGCACAGCCGATTTGGAATGGATTTTTGCGCGTAACTGTTTACTGAACAGTTACGGAGGAAAATAGGCTTTGGACCTTTTGGTTTAAGGCAGAATATTGCAGAAATATTGAGCCCTGCGGAGCAGAAACGGGATAATTACCTGGTTTTGCTTTGCAGGGATTTTTTTAGGAAACAGAACAGAAAAAAGAGAACAACTGTTCGAAAAAGCACTGGACAATCGAACGTATGTGTGCTATACTCGTTTTACCAAATCGAACAAATGTTTTATTTTCATAGAGGGAAAGCGAGGGAACAGGATGCTTGTTGGTTTACATGTAAAAAATCTTGCTCTGATCGAGCAGGCAGATGTAGAATTTGGAAATGGCCTGAATATCCTGACCGGTGAGACCGGAGCCGGAAAGTCGATTATCATCGGCTCTGTTGCCCTGGCGCTGGGCGCAAAAGCGTCAAGGGATATGATCAGATGTGGGGAAGAGTATGCGTATATTGAGCTTATTTTTTCGGTTGATGACGAGAAAAAACGGGAAGAATTAAAGAAAATGGATGTGTATCCGGATGAAGATGGTCTTTTGATCATCTCAAAAAAGATCACCCAGACGAGAAGCATCAGCCGGATCAATGACGAGACAGTGACGACGGCGCGCTTAAAAGCCGTGACCGGAAAGCTTCTCGATATCCATGGACAGCATGAACATCAGTCTCTCCTTCATAAGCAGAAACATCTGGAGATCCTTGATGAATATTCCTGGAGAGAGACGGGAAGCTTAAAAAGAAATGTGGCAGAGAGTTACCGGAGATATCTGGAATTAAAGGGAAAGCTTGACGGATTCTCTCTGGATGAGGAAAGCCGGAAGCGGGAACTTGATTTCGTGAGATTCGAGATCGATGAGATTGAGGATTCCGCATTAAAACCGGGCGAAGAGGAAGAACTTGCGGCGAAATTCCGTAAATTTTCCCATAGTCAAAAAATTATGGAAAGCTTACAGGGAGCTTATCAGGCGGTAGATGGGGACGCGATCGGGCGTGCGTACCGTGAGATGGAAAGTGTGGCATCCTACGATGAAAGACTGTCCGGGATCGCTGCGGGGCTTTCTGACGCGGAAAGTATTTTATCGGATATCTGCAGGTCGATCTCAGACTATATGGATGAGATGGAGTTTTCAGGGGAAGATTTTAAAAAGACGGAAGAACGTCTGGATCTTGTCCGTGGAATTATGGCAAAATACGGAAACAGCGAGGAAGCTGTCTTAAAATGTCTGGAAGAGAAGAAAAAACGGCTTGAGGACTTGGAAAACTATGCGGAACTGGCGTTTGCCGCAAAAGCCGAGTTTGAGGAGCAGAAGCGGGTTCTGGGACTTCTCTGCGGACGGCTCTCGAAGGAGAGAGAAAAAGCGGCGAAGATTCTGGAGAACCGGATCACGGAGGAGCTTGAGGACCTGAACTTTCTTCATGTGGAATTTCGGGTAGATGTACACCGGACCGATCACTTTACGGCAGCCGGCTCCGACGAGGTGGAATTTTTGATCTCCACAAATCCGGGAAGTATTCCGCCAAGGCCGCTGGGGGAAGTTGCTTCCGGCGGTGAGCTTTCAAGAATTATGCTGGCGATCAAGACGGTCCTTGCGGACACGGACGATATTCCAACTCTGATCTTCGATGAGATCGATACTGGTATCAGTGGACGGACTGCCCAGAAGGTATCGGAGCGCCTGTCCTATATCGGAAAAAAGCACCAGGTACTCTGTATTACCCACCTTCCGCAGATCGCGGCAATGGCGGATACGCACTTTGAAATAAAAAAATCTGTGGAGAATGGTGTGACTGCGACGAAAATCAGAAAGCTTACAGAGAAGGATGAGGTGGATGAACTCGCAAGACTCTTAGGCGGAGCTGAGATTACGGAAAAAGTACGGGAAAATGCCGAGGAGATGAAACGTCTGGCAGAGGAGACGAAGAATCACAGAGCTGTACTTCAAACAGCGGGATGAATCGGCAGAATGAGAAAAAACTGACAGGGTGAAAATAAGAAAGCATCACATAATAGGAGAGGAGCAAAAAAGCTGCCTCTCCTTTTTTTATAACGGTTTCTGTGACGGCTGGGAATGACTGTCTGATAAAGTGGAAACGATAAAAGGGAAGCGGCAGCTTCGGAAAACTGCAGTGCAGGCGCGACAGCGGCGTTGCAGATAAAGAACGAATAAAGGAGGAGCTGCCATGATGAAAAAAGAATCGTTTCGACGGATCCTGATCCGGATATTCTGGATTTCTCTCGTCTTTACAATCGGATTTTCCTGGGTCTATATCCGGTATGCAGTGCCGGATCGGCTGAATCTGGTGGTCAATGAGGAAGAAGTCTTTCATTTCGCTCTTCCTCCCGGAGTGACCTTTGAGAGTGACAGCGAGGAGGTTGTCCTGAAAAATGCTTCAGAAATCCCGCAAGGAATGATCCGGATCGAACGCCCGGATGCAGTCTCTATGTATGGGAAAAATGAGGGAAGCTACCGGGTCGGAATGAAGTTTCTGGGACTTATCCGGATGAAAGACATTCAGGTGGAGGTGGTGGATGGATCTTATGCGATCCCCTGTGGAATGCCGGTGGGAATCTATTTAAAATCGAAGGGTGTTATGGTGATTGGGACGGGGCAGGTCACAAATGATACGGGAAATGTTGTGGAACCTGCTTACGGGATTTTAAAGTCCGGAGACTATATCCAGACGGTGGATGGAGAAGATCTGGAAGATAAAAATGATCTGGTGGACGCGGTGAGCGCGTCAGACGGAAAGACGCTGGCGCTCGGAATCCGGCGTGATGGTCGCAGGATCGAGGTCGATATGACACCGGTTCTTGCGGAAGACGGAAGCTATAAGCTTGGTGCCTGGGTCAGGGATGATACTCAGGGAATCGGAACCATGACTTATGTGGATATGAACGGAAATTTTGGTGCTCTTGGGCATGGAATCAGTGACAGTGATACCGGGGAACTGGTAGATATTGAAGGTGGGGAACTCTACGAGACCCAGATCCTCGGGATTGAAAAAGGCCAGACCGGAAAGCCGGGAGTCATGTCGGGAGTGATCTATTACGGAAAAGGAACAAAACTGGGGGAAGTGAAGGAGAATACGACAGAAGGAATCTACGGAACCGTAAACCAACATTTTCTGGATTCAATAAAAACCGATGCGATTCCCGTCGGTTTCCGACAGGATACTCACAAGGGAACTGCGTACATCCGAAGCAATGTGTCCGGGGAAGTAAAAGATTATGAGATCGAAATTCAGAAGGTGGATTACGGCAGCATTCAGAAAAATAAAGGCCTGGTTCTCCGTGTTGTAGATGAGGAACTTTTAAATTTGACAAGCGGCATTGTTCAAGGTATGAGTGGTTCACCAATTATCCAGGACGGAAAACTTATCGGGGCTGTGACCCATGTGTTTATCAACGATCCGACGAGGGGGTATGGGATCTTTGCGGAGAATATGATCTCGCATTGAGCGGGAACAATTTATGGGTATGCTGCCCCGAAAAGGGAGAACAGTCATGTGGCTATGGAAAACTGTGAGAACCGGTCCTTCAGCTGTCCGACTGGCTGGAGCGGATCAGGTCGCTGGAACGGCCGGCCCGGAGAATATAGCTGTCCATGTCGTGACCGAGAAGTGAGCGGAGATCATTGGAAAGGGCGATCACTTTTGTGATGTCGATACCGGTTTCGATTCCGGATTCCTCGCACATATGAAGGACATCTTCCGTGGAGATGTTTCCGGCAGCACCGGGAACGAAAGGACAGCCGCCAAGACCGCCGAAGGAACTGTCAAACTGGGTCATTCCGGCTTCCAGAGCAGAGAGGATATTTGCCATCGCCATACCGCGGGTATTGTGAAAGTGAAGCCACCAGGAACACTCTGGATAAGTAGAGCGCACATGGGAGCAGAGGTCGTAAACCTGATTCGGAACAGCCATTCCGGACGCGTCGGAGAGGGAAATTTCACTGATTCCTACTTTCAAGTATGCCTCGATGATCGCATCTACATCTTCAACGGGAGTTCTTCCTTCCCACGGGGAGGCAAACGGCATGGAGATGGAACCGGAGATTGCGATCCCGTTTTCCTTTGCTGCTTCCACACAGGAAGCGAACCCTGCAACGCTCTGTTCCGGCGTCATGTTCAGGTTCTTTAAGTTGTGCATACGGCTGGCAGACACATTTAATTTTACCTTTTTACATCCGCAGTCAATGGCACGGGTGATTCCGCGAAGATTCGGGATCAGGGCGCGGAGTTCCACGCCTGGAATTTCGCCGATCGCTTTGTAGATTTCATCTGTGTTTGCCATCTGCGGAACAGCTTTCGGGTGCATGAAGGAGCCGACTTCGATAACTTTAAATCCGGCATCGATGAGACCGAGGAGAAGAGCAACTTTCTGGTGGACGGTAAGCAGTGTCGCTTCGTTCTGAAGTCCGTCTCGGAGACCGACCTCGCATAAGGTGATGGAAGATGGTAATTTCATAATGGATCTCCTTTGTTTTTGATAAAATAATGATTCCGCATCCTGCTGTAAATATAAGACGCGGGATGCGGATAAAAAGAGGGCAAAATGTCACAAAAAGTTATTTTCTACGGAAAAATATCATGCCAATTATGAGCGGTACGATCATCATGGCAGCGCCGATGCCGATAGGAACAATCATGCCCATAGTTACTGCAAGCATTGGAATGATTGCAGGCATGGAACCGTAGACAGGCGCCCAGATTGAGTTTCCGACAGCTAATGTATCGGCAGCGTCAGTCTTTCCTTCTGGATCAACGCAACGAATTAGTGCAAGACCGGTAGGAACTGAACCAGTAGCTGCACCGAAAGAACCGCAGCATTTCTCAAACCAATTGGAACGATGCCACATCTTGCAGAGACTTAAAGTCCATACAGCGGTAAGAGCAACGATGACAGCACTGATGACAAGGATTGGAATAAATAATGCGGATACCATTTTTAAATCGATGGTTGCCATAGCGGATACAATGGTAATTTCAAGACCAAGACCGGAAATGGAGTTGATCGTTTTTCTGTCTACAAAGCCTCTTAATCTTGTGCGTTTAATGATATTCCATACGACCATTCCACCGAGGATGCCGTTCATTAGAGACGGAAGTGGCTTTAAAACAGGGAGGACGCTTTTAACAAGTCCCATACCTTTATTTCCCAGAAGCATACATGCAAGAACGATTGCAAGCTGGAAGGAAAGATTATCGATGCCAGAACTCGGAACCTTTGCAACACCAATCGGAGTCTGTTTGTCGGCGGGGAGTAATCCACCGAAGAAGGTCGGATTTGCTTTATAGTCATTTGTTGCCTGAGTCGCATATCCTTTGCGTACGCCCCAGTTGATCATGATCATACCGAAGATAAAGCATGCGAGAACGCCTAATGTAGACATGATCATACCGATGGAAGTATTTCCAATAATACTATATTCCTCCCATGCAGCACCTGCGCTGGCAGCTGTACCGTGACCTCCCCAGAAGGAAAATACTGCTTCTGTGCCCCATCCGAATGGAAGATCCGGCCAAATATTTTTCAGGATAGAGCCAAGACCACCGCCTATACATAACTGCATTCCGTAAACGGAAACCATGATGCAAAGATGTGTAATATAAGTGCTTGCCTTCGACTTATCCATATCGACGCCGATAACAGAGCAGGTGAGTACCAGTGTGATCATAACACCTGCCATGGAGCTAAATGATTCTGGAATCTCAATGAGACCAAGAACCTGAGGACCAAGGATCAAGGCAAGAAGTCCCCCGATGATCGAAGCTGGAATGTAATAATGTTGCAAAGGTTTAATAAATTCACGAATCACAAAACCAGCAAGCAGAAAAGAAAAAAGAACGATCAAATCATTAAAAATACTGCTAAAAGTCATAGATGAATAACTCCCTTCTTTAGTTTGAAATTACGATTACAAGACTCGCAAATAAAAAAATATAGATATTTTGTCTGCCCATATAAAAAAAACCAAAAGTAATTTAGCTAAATTATCTAAAATGAATATTAAAATGTTTTTGAATAAAAATCCAATATTTATCTTCTATAAACTCGATAGAAAATTATTATGATATTATGAGATGGAAAGCGAGCATGATAGTTATAGCAAATTTGCCTCAGTGAGAGAGGGGATTCCAATTGACAGAAGTAATCCGCGAGGATGCTCAGTGATTCTGTAATCCCCGGAAATCATGAATATTATTGATAGAAAACTTCTATAAACGCAATCGAAATCAGGTATTGGACGAAAATGTAAATCGGGTCTATACTGTAGCCAGGTTCAGATAAAGGACATCTGACAGAGAAAAAACGGAGAGAGGTCGGAAGCGTTCCCGCTCCGTAAAAAAATGGAAAATCATCAGATGCAGCAGACATGAGAATATATGGCTGCAAAATAAAAGGAAAGAAGGTATATGTTTTATGGTAAGACAGACGACAAAGCTCAGAGAGCTCCTCGCCACAAACGACTATCTTGTTGCCCCGTGTGCATATGATGCGCTGAGCGCACGTGCCATTCAGGCAGCAGGCTTTAAGATTGCAGGAACGACCGGTTATGGAATGCACGGTGCAGTCCTTGGTCAGCCGGACACAGGACTTCTTGCATTAAATGAGACTGTCAGTATTTTAAGCAAGATGGCAGATGCTGTGGATATCCCGATCCTTGCAGATGCGGAAGGTGGATATGGCAGTGCGATGAACGTGATCCGAACGATCAAAGAGTACGAAAAGACAGGAGTTGGTGGATTATTCATCGAAGATCAGAAGCAGCCGCCGAACTGCCCATTCATCAAGGCACCGGAGTTAGTCAGCACAGATGAGATGGTTGGCAAGATCCGCGCAGCCGTTGATACAAGAAAAGATAAAGATCTTGTGATCATCGCAAGAACAGACGCTCCGTTTGAGGAGGCGATTGAGCGCGCAAATGCATATATGGAAGCCGGCGCTGATATGGTCAAGATCCTTCCGAAGACAAGAGAAGAATTAGAGGCACTTCCGTCCCGTGTAAATGGTCCAATCCATCTTGGACTTTATGCAAACAAGGGAATCAATGACGGAATGACCGCTGCTGACTGCGGAAAATTAGGCTATAAGATCATCACATTCCCGATGAGCTGCCTGTTTGCAAATGTTGCAGCAACGATGACCATTCTGCAGTATATTCAGGAGAATGGAACAGATGAGGGATATACCGGTAAAGTTATGCAGTTCAATGAATATCTGAAATTTATCGGTGTTGACGAATACAAGACATTAATTTCAAAATATCTTTAATCATTTGTATATAGTTACCCCACCTTGTGAAACAGAACACGGCTTTCCTGGAAAATCAGGAGAGCCGTGTTCTGTTGTTTTTATCTCAGTCGAGAAGCCCACACTTTTTTTGATGGTTAGTAATAGCGAATTTGTCTCAGTGGTGGTTAGGTCTCCGACTGAGATAAACGTTCCGCAGGGATGCGCAGTGATTCTGATAGGAATCTGTCAGCTTCGCTGGCCAGAATCACGCGCGAAGATGAAGATTGTCGCAATCGGTTCTATATGGTAGAGACCGTAAATTTTTCTACGATGAGATTTCTCACCTTCTGCGCCGCCGGAAGCAGATTGCCGTCTTTCTTCCAGGTAAGATATACAGTGCGGACAAATTCTTTGCCGCTTTCTGCAATCGGGATCGCGGCAACACGCTCGGTCTTCATGGCGGGAATGCTGGGAAGCAGCGAGACACCGAAATTCAGGGCGACATACTGGAGTGCGGCATTGCATTCATGCACTTCGAAAACGATATTCGGGATCGCTCCCCGCTCTTTAAAAGCCTGATCGAATTGTGTGCGAAGGCTTGTCCCCTTGTCGAGAACGATCAGAGGTTCATTCATAAAATCTGTGAAAGTGACGGACGGCTGCTTCGCTAACGGATGTTCCAGAGGAACAGCGAGATATAGCGGCTGCTTCATTACCGTGATGGATTCCGCCCAGTCATTTCTGGTAGTGGTAAAGGCAAAATCCAGTTTTTCGCTTTTCAACATGGTTGAGATGTCAAAAGAGGTATCTTCGATAAACTGGAATCGGATGTTTTTGTTTTCCGGGTCATTATAGATCTCTTCGATGATCTTTGGAATCAGCGTCGAAGAGATCGAGTGGAAGTATCCGAGACGCACCATAAGCGGCGCAGTACCGCTCATACGCTTCAACTCATTTGTTCCCTCATCCATCACAAGTAATGCTTTCTGTACATATGGAAGAAACCGCTCGCCGTATTCGGTGAGATGGATCTTCCTGCTTTCTTTCTCAAAAAGTTTCACGCCGAGTTCTTTTTCCAGTTCGCCGATGGAGTAGCTTAAACTTGGCTGGGCGATATGAAGTTCCTCCGCTGCGCGGGTATAGTGGAGCACGCGGGCGAGAGTCTCGAAATATTGAAGCTGGAGAAGTGTCATGGATTCATACCTCCTGAAATTATATAAACAAGATAACGTGTAACTGCGAATGTATAGGGCAGTTACGACGAGAGTTAGCTGTAATAGCAACGGCAGCTTTCACAAAATAGCGGATTGAAAGCCAGCGGTCTGAACCTCATGGGATCTAAAACTGCCTGCTTTATTCTAACATGATTCTTCAATAGAAACAATGAGATTCATCATAGAACTTGTCTATTATCACAAGAGAATACCGGTATTGGACTTCCTTTCTGTGCACATTTATACTGATGCCATCAGATATCAAGAGAAATGCTGATGGAAAGCAGGCGTGACTGCCGGATGACAGACAGTTACAGTAAAAAAGAAAAGGAGAATCGAGTTATGGCAAAGGAAGTTACCCCGGAACAGATCGAGATGATCGAGGAGATGGTTGCCCGCGCCCATGTGGCAGCGGACGTGATCGCGACATATGATCAGGAGAGAGTTGATAAACTCTGCCAGGCGGTTGCGGCAGCCCTTTATGACATGAAGACATGGGCACAGATGGCGGACGAGGCAGTCGATGAGACAGGTCTTGGAGATAAGGTCACAAAGAGAAACAAGAGAAATAAGATCAAACTGATATTAAGAGACTGCCTGCGTTCCAAGAGCGTCGGTGCCATCGAGGAGATCCCGGAAAAAGGTATCGTGAAATACGCGAAGCCGGTGGGCGTGATCGCGTCCCTCGTTCCGACCACAAACCCGTGTCTGACTCCGGCAGGACAGATCATTTACGCGATCAAGGCGAGAGACGTTATCATCTGCTCCCCGCATCCGCGCGCAAAGGTTGTTACAAACAAGTGCATCGATATCATCCGCGAGACACTTGTTCGTGAAGGCGCACCGGCAGACATTATCCAGGGGATCAAGGAACCGTCCATCAGCCTGACTCAGGAACTGATGAAACGTGCGGACCTCATTATCGCAACCGGTGGACGTCCGATGGTAAAATCCGCATACTCCGCAGGTGTTCCGGCATATGGTTCCGGTGCAGGAAATGCAACTGTCATCATCGATGATACCTGCAATACACCGGAAAGACAGAAGGAAGCTGCCGAAAACACAAGAATCTCTAAGACTTCCGACTTTGGTTCCGGTTGCTCCTGCGACGGCAACCTCCTGATCCACGAGACCGTATATGACGGTTTCGTAAAGGCACTGGAGGCAGAGGGCGCATACCTTGCAAACGAGGAAGAGGCAGAGATGTTAAAGAAGGTCATGTGGGATGAGACAGGCCACAGACTTCCGAATACCGTTGCCATCAGCCCACAGAAGCTGGCTCTTACAGCAGGATTTGAGATCCCGGATGACAGAAAGTTCATCGCGGTAACAGGAGGCGGAATCAATGAGATCGGTAAGGAATTCTTCTTCTCCAGTGAAAAACTTACCACACTGCTTTCCCTCTTCAAGTATGAGGGCGAGTTTGAGAATGCGCTGACCATGATGCAGAAGGTATTCAATGTTGGCGGAAAGGGACATTCCTGCGGCATCTATTCCTTCAGTGATGACCACATCAACCGCCTCGGCATGGCGGCACCGGTTTCCCGTATCATGGTCCGCCAGCCGAACAACCGCGGAAACTCCGGTTCCGCATGGAACGGAATGCCTCCGACTTCCTCCATGGGCTGCGGAACCTGGGGCGGAAACATCGTATCCGAGAATATCTCCTTAAAGCACTACATGAATACCACCTGGGTATCCCGTCCGCTGGCGTATGATATGCCATCTAATGAGGAACTGTTCGGGGAGTATAATAAGGCGGATATCGACGAAGAATTCTAAGAGGATGAGTGCAGCGAAGTGTAGTGCGCTGCGCGATCCGGAAAACGATGCTTGATCAGCCACAATCAGCCATAGTTGACAGGGCAGGGCACGAAGCCATATAATTGCTTCATGTCCTGCTCGTTTTCATATCATCAGCAGTGGGATAGCAAAAAAGATTTACATAATATTAAAGATAAAGAGCCCAACTATGAAAATGAAAAGTAATCAACAGAAGAATGCGGACAGATGAAATCACACACGGAGGAATTACATGATCAACTTTCAGGGAAATGAAGAATATATCGCATCGGATGAACTGATCCGCAGCGTCAATATTGCGGCGGCCTTAAAGAAGCCGCTTTTAGTAAAAGGAGAACCGGGAACCGGAAAGACCATGCTGGCGGAGGCAATTGCAAAGAGTCTTGATATGGAACTGCTTATCTGGAATATTAAGTCCACGACAAGAGCTCAGGATGGCCTCTACGTCTACGACACCGTCCAGCGGCTCTACGACAGCCAGTTCGGGACTGCAGGTGTGGACGATATCGGAAAATACATCCGCATGGGAAAACTCGGTGAGGCGTTTCAGAGAGAAAAACAGGTGGTGCTTTTGATCGACGAGATCGATAAGGCGGATCTGGAGTTCCCGAATGACTTACTCTGGGAGCTTGATCAGATGGAATTCTATATCCCGGAGACCGGAGAGACTGTAAAGGCGAAGGAGCGCCCCATTGTTATTATCACATCAAATGCGGAGAAGGAGCTCCCGGACGCGTTCTTAAGACGCTGCATCTTCCACTATATCGCCTTCCCGGAGAAAGAGGAGATGGCGGAGATCGTGAAGGCACATTTCCCGGAGCTTGAGGAATCGCTGCTTCAGGGTGCGCTGGATGCGTTCTACCGGATCCGTAATCTTCCCGGACTCTCTAAAAAACCCGCGACATCGGAGCTTCTTGACTGGATCATGGCTCTGCGTCTTGGCGGGATCCCGGAGGAGACTTTGACGGAGAAGATTCCGTTTGCGGGAATCCTGTTAAAGAAGACGGAGGATCTCGGAACACTGGAGAAACGATATGTTTACTGATTTTCTGTACCTTCTCCGTGCTTACGGGATGAAGACGGGACTGAATGAGTGGAACAGCCTGATGGAGGCGCTGCAGATGAATTTAAATCACAGCAGTCTGACAGAGTTCTACTACATGGCGCGGACGGTTCTGGTGAAAAAGGAGACGGACTACGATAAATTTGATCAGGCATTTTCGGAATATTTTAAGAATCTTCCGGATTACGGCGGTGTCTCTGATGAACTGTTATCCTGGCTGGACACGGTGATGCCGAAGACGAACCCGGACAGAGAGCGGGCGGATTCCATGTGGGAAAATATGAGCCTTGAGGAGATCGAGGCGCTTATGCGACAGAGGATGCGGGAGCAGACGGAGGCCCACAACGGCGGAAGCAGGTGGATCGGAACAGGCGGGATCACTGCCTTCGGCCACTCCGGCTACGCGCCGAAGGGAATCCGGATCTCCGGCGAAGGACATAACAGGAAAGCATTAAAGATCGCGGCGGCGAGAGAGTACCGGGATTTCCGGGATGACAAGGTTTTGGAGATCCGCCAGTTTCAGATGGCGTTCAGAAAATTGCGGATACTGTCCGGAAAGGATGAGGGACCGAAGACGGAGCTCAATGTGGAAAAAACCATCGAAAAGACCTGCAAAAACGGCGGAAATCTGGAGATCGTCATGGAAAGACCAAGAAAGAACCAGACAAAGCTCCTCCTTCTCATTGACAGCGGTGGTTCCATGTGGCCTTACGCGGACCTTTGCAATAAGCTTTTTCAGGCGGTGAATCAGGCATCAAAGCTCAAGGACTTAAAGGTCTATTATTTCCACAACTGCATCTACGGAGAACTGTTTACAAAACCGGGCTGTATGTGGAGAGACAGGATCTCCACGGACTGGGTCATGTCCAACACGAAGAGAGAGTACAAGGTGATCCTTGTGGGAGATGCCACCATGGGACCGGCGGAGCTCTTATATCGCGGCGGAACCGTGGATTACATGCATCCAAACGATAAGCCGGGAATCCGGTGGCTGGAAGAAATCCGGAAACGGTATCCGGCCAGTGTATGGATGAATCCGCTTCATGAAAAGCTGTGGAACGGGGATTACTATACGTCCAGGACCGTAGAGATGGTAAAACAGGTGTTCCCGATGTATCCGTTGACGGTGAAAGGGCTGGAGGCGGCTGTGAGGGAATTATTAAAAGAAAGTCTGTAACCTGCGGAATGACTGTATCGCTTCTGTGCAGATCGCAGGGAAACGATGACTGTAATATTTAGAAGATAAGAAGTCACTGTGACAGCGGACTGACCGCTGTAGATACAGTGGCTTTTTTTGTGAATTGGCGTAAAATTCATAGATAATCCGGATCCATTCATGTACCTCATAGATAGATTCCCCATTTCTTTGTATCTTTTTCATAAAAACATGTATTTATTTTTGTACAATACGTATAATCCATGAATAATATCGATGATTCAATGAAAACGCGCCATTAGACGTTTGTGCAAAATACAGGTAAAATGTAGCCATAGACAGAGAGAAACATACAAAACATCAAAAGAAACACAGCAAATAGAGAACGATGAAGAGAGGGGATTCATGAATGGAACGAAAGATTTCATTAGCGTATTTGACAGTGCCGGGTATCACCCCGGTCGATGAGATCCGGATGGCGGCGGAGCTTGGATATGATTACACCAGCATCCGCACGATCCCGATGGGACAGCCGGGCGAGCCGCAGATATGTCTGGAAAAAGATCCGGAGCTGTTTAAGAAGATTCGTCAGACCTTAAAGGACTGCGATATGAAGCTTCTTGATATCGAGCTTGTCCGCGTAAGGGAAGACCTGCCGATCGATTACCGCAGAGCTTTTGAATGCGGGGCGGAGCTTGGAGCCACCGAGATCCTTTCCAGTGTCTGGACCGAGAACAAAAACTTTGCAGTTGAAGCTTACGGAAAGATCTGTGAACAGGCAGCAGAGTTCGGAATGAACGTGAACTTCGAGTTTCCGATCGTTTCCGGAGTCAAGACCTTAGAGGATGCAGCAAAGATCCAGGATCAGGTGGGAGCAAAGAACTTAAAGCTTCTGATGGACATGATCTACTGCCACTGGGATCAGGTTACACCGGAGATGATCGAGGCTTACGGAAAAGAGAGATTCGGCCTCATCCACCTCTGTGACTGCCCGAAGATCTGGAAAGCGACAGAGCTTGTAAAAGTGGTCCGTGAAGGACGCGAATACTGTGGACTCGGTGAGGCAAACCTTAAGGCGCTCTTAAAGGCACTTCCGGAAAACCCGTGCTCCATTGAACTGCCGAATAAGAAATACATTGAGCAGTACGGGGCGAAGGGACATGCGGAGAACTGCCTGAAATATGCGAGAAAGTTATTTGCAGAGCTGGATCTTCCGGACCTTTTGCAGACCGCTTGAGATAAACAGAGCAGTAAAAAGGACGAAAAAAAGTTGTGAGAGTTTCAAGATCCGCCCAGAGAGCAGGCGGAACAGAAGAAACACAATCGATATAAATATAGAAAGTGAGGAAATCGAGATGATACCTGATATCAACACAAAAATGATCACACTGATCGGGACACCTCTTGGACAGTCCTTTGCATCGAGAATGCAGAACCGTGGGTATGAAGCTGCTGGTCTCAATATGATCTACTTCTATACAGAGGCAGATAACGAGCACCTGAAGGATATCGTAAACGGCATCCGTTACATGAATTTTGCGGGATTTGCCGTTACAAAGCCAAATAAGGTAAAAGTTCTGGAGTACTTAGATGAGCTTGATCCGCTCTGTGAGAAGATGGGCTCCAGCAACACTGTCGTAAAGACACCGGAAGGAAAGCTCATTGGATATAACACCGATGGTTCCGGTTTCTACCGCTCCCTGATCGAGGAAGGGGAGGTTAAACCTGACCAGTGCGTATTCTTCTGTTTTGGCGGCGGCGGCGCGGGCCGGGCCATGTGTTCCGTTCTCGCTTATCATGGAGCGAGAAAGATCTACATCACGGATAAATTCGAGCAGTGTGCGAAGGAGCTTGTGGATGACATCAATAAAAACTTTGCACCGGTTGCGGAATTTGTACCGTACGGGGATTACTCAAAGATCGCAGCCTGTGATGTCGTGTTAAATGCCAGCGGCATCGGAATGGGAAAGACCATCGGACAGACACCGGTTCCAAAGGAATATCTTGGAAAAGGACAGCTCTGCTTTGATGCCTGCTACAATCCGGCGAGAACTCAGTTCTTAATGGATGCGGAGGAAAAGGGCTGTAAGGTCTTAAACGGTCTTGGAATGAGCCTGTATCAGGGAGCAGCGCAGATTGAACTGTGGACCGGAAAGAAAGCCCCGGTGGAGCGCATGAGGGCAGAGCTGATGGACATTCTGGCCGGAAAATAGCCGGAAACGGGGAAAAGCAGAACAGAATATAAGATGGGAGGAAACAAATGAGCCAAAATCAAAATACGGTACATAAAGAAGCGTATCTGTTGTTATTTTCCACATTCTTTATGTTTTCAACGATCCATGTAACGGGAAAAGTGATTTCCCCCTACATGCCGGCGGCTCTTGTCGTCGGGATCCGATGCCTGATCGCCCTGATCCCATTGGGCTTCATGGCGAGAAAGCATCTGAACGTGAAGGTAGAAAAAGGAGACTGGAAATGGTTCGTGATCATCGGCGGCCTGACTTACTTTGTATCGCCCTTCATGATCCAGGTGGCGATCTCACTTACCGGAGCGTCCATGGCGTCCCTTTTAAACTCGATGACACCGGTGGCGGTTACGATCCTGGCGATCATCCTTTTAGGAGAAAAGCTCACACCACCTAAACTCCTCTGTCTGGTACTTGCCATCATAGGAGCGACCATCATTACGAAAGGTGCCAACACGGAGAGCCAGTTTCTTGGAGTTGCGGCAGCCATCGCATCGGTCCTCTCATCAGCAACCTCATCGGTTCTGATGAGAAGATTAAGTTCCAAATATCCGGCGATCCTGATCACCTTCTATGGAACGGCAGTCAGCCTGATCTTCCATATTCCGATGAGCATCTATACGATCGCCACACAGCCGGTGACCGTTAATGCGATCGTTGTACTCGTTCTGATCTATCTCGGAATCGTGGGCTCCGGTCTGGCACAGTTTACCTGGACGAAGAGCTTATCACTCTTACCGGCAGTGACATGTTCCCTGTTCTACCCATTACAGCCGGTATTCACAACGATCATGGGAGCACTCTTCTTAGGGGAGCATGTCACCGTGTCGTTCCTGATTGGACTTGTTCTCATTTCGCTGGATATCGTGATCAATATTTTCGCGACATCGAAGGAAAAGTAACAGGAGATGCAGGTTGTCAATTCGGATGAAATTTAGGATAATAAAGCCAGAGGTAAATGGATGACCGGAGAAAAAAGACCGGTACAGGGAGCTGAACGGTTGAGAGAGGATCAGGAGGACATCACATGAATTTACAGTGGTTATATTATTTTGACGCCATCGCCGAATTAGAACATTATACAAGAGCTGCGGAACAGCTCCATGTGAGCCAGTCGAACTTAAGCCATGCCATCAGTGAGCTGGAGGAAGAGCTCGGAGTGGAACTGTTTGAGCGAAAAGGGCGGAACATCCGGCTCACAAAGTACGGTGAACTGTTCCGGCCGTATGTAAAACAGAGTATCACATCCCTCGAGACAGGGGTGAAGACATTAAAGGATTATATTGACCCGAATGCGGGAACCATCGTTCTTGCCGGATTCCAGTCGGTGGCTCAGTTTGCGACGGATCTGATGGTCCGGTACCAGTCTGAGACAAACCGTCTGGGAGTCCAGTTCCAGTACAGCCAGGAGGGCTGGGGGAGTATCTGCGATAAGATCTTTAACGGATCCGCGGATCTGATCCTTGCGACAAAGATCGATGATCCGAGAATTGAGGGAACCCCGATCGGGATCCACAGGCTGGCAGTTCTGGTATATGGAGGCCACAGGCTGGCTGACCTGGAATCCGTAGATTTGAGGGAGCTTGACGGAGAAAAATTTATATCCTTTGACCGAAAGGGTGAACTGATCACGAACCTGTGGAAGATCTTCAATGTTCTCCATGTAAAGCCGAATGTTGTCACAGAGACACCGAATGACCTGATCATCTACGGCCTCGTGGCAGCGGGCAGGGGAGTCGCAGTGGTGCCTTATCCTCTCGGCGGAGCACCTTACGGTACGAAGATCATCCCGATCTCCAATCAGGTTGCAGAACGAAAACTCTATCTTCAGTGGAATAAAGAACGCTATATTCCGCCTGCCGCAGAATACTTCAGAGATTATGTAGTGCGCAGCGGAGATGTATTTAACCAGTACCTGGAAAGACAGGGCATTATGACTTGATACTTAAGGGACCAGGACCGGGAAATCAGCGCAGGTCTGCCTGTAGAAGGATTTCTGAACCTGGACCCGGAAATATCCAATATTAGGAGGAAAAATCAATGAGTAAAAAACTTGTTGCGGATTTAATCGTAAATTATCTCGAAAGAAGAGATGTGAAATATGTATTCGGACTTTGTGGACATACCATCATCGGTATGCTGGATGCATTATCAAGAAGTGAGAAGCTTCACTATGTAAATACCCGTCATGAGGCCATCGCGACAACTGCAGCGGACGGATATGCACGAGTAACGCATAAGGCATCTGTAGCCCTCTGTCATTTAGGACCGGCCCTCACAAATGCCCTCACAGGTGTTGCGAACGCATCGTTAGACTCCATTCCGATGGTCCTCATCGCGGGAGACGTTCCGAGCTACTATTACGGCCGTCATCCGCATCAGGAGGTCCAGATGCATGCGGATGGAGATCAGTACCGTATCATGGAACCGGTGTGCAAGAGATGCTGGAGAGTCGATGACGTGGAAGCACTTCCGCAGATCTTTGACCGTGCGTTCCGCCTTGCTGAATCCGGTCGTCCGGGCCCGGTTCTCATCGATATCCCGATGGATATGTTCTCCAGAGAGATGGACGAGGATCTCTGGGACAGAACCTACAAAGACAGCCATGTGACCATGAAGCCGGGCATCGATCCGCAGGCGGCAAAAGCCATCGCGGGAAAACTCGTAAATGCGAAAGCGCCGGTGCTCCATGCGGGCGGCGGAATCCTCTTATCCCAGGCATCAGACGAGCTGGCTGCCCTTGCTGAGTACCTCGACATTCCGGTATCCCGTACCTTAATGGGACATGGATGCCTTTCCGACAAGCACCCGTTAATGATCGGTCAGACCGGCTTCTGGGGACTGGAATTCACCCACTCCCTCACCTTAAATGCCGACGTGATCTTAGGACTTGGCACAAGATTCGGTGAGGCGGACAGCTCCAGCTGGTATCAGGGCGTTACCTTCGATCCGGATAAGACGACCTTCCTCCAGGTGGATATCGATCCGAATGAGATCGGCAGAAACTATCCGGTAGAGATCGGTGCGGTCGGTGACTTAAAGATCGCTCTGGCCCAGATCTTAGAGGAAGTGAAGAAGATCTGTCCGGAAGGAAAGAAGAATCTGGGGCTTCGCGAGAAAATTGCTGCTGCGAAGGCGGAGTTTAAGAAATCCAACGAGGCGATCTCCAACGACAACCGCTTCCCGATGACACCGCAGAGAATCTTGAAGGACGTCAAGGAGGTATTCCCGGAGGATGCCTATATCTTTACAGACGTAGGCTGGAACAAGAACGGTGTGGCACAGCAGTTTGATATCACCGTACCGGGAACGATTCATCATACCTCCGGTCTTGCGAATATGGGCTTTGGCGCATCCGCAGTCCTTGGCGGAAAGCTTGGTGTTCCGGATAAGATCTGCCTGACACTTACAGGTGACGGCGGATTCGGCGTACAGCCTTCCTGCCTTGCGACAGCCGTTCAGGATGGAATCCCGTGTACATGGGTTGTTATGAACAACTCCGCCTTCGGAACCATCGCCGGTCTTGAGAACGCAAACTATCACCATAAATTCGGCACGGTATTCCACACACCGAACGGAGATTCCTATACACCAAGATGGTCAGCCGTTGCACAGGCTTATGGAATGGAATCCATCTGTGTGCAGTCCGCGGAAGAGTTCAAGGGAGCTCTTGAGAAAGCGCTTCAGGCAAACAAAGAGGGCAGACCGTTCCTCGTAGAGGCACCGATGGAGAACATCGTCGTTCCGACACCGGGATGCTGGAACATCAACGATATCTACAGCCCGAACGAGCTTGTAAAAGAAGGTAAGCTGGTACGGAAAGAGAACGGACGCTACGTTGCTCCGAGCCACTCCAAGTCCCACAATACGAAATAATCGGCAACTGTTGATACCCTCACAGTTACGGTTATGATAAATGTCCAGTTACGCGAAAAATGCGAGGAAGACGGGACAAAAAATTTCATCCTCATAGTTGAGTACCCACCTATAGATAAATAACCCCATTTAAAAAATCTGAGAAAAACTCCCAATCGCCGGATGTGCCATGATCCGGTGAGAGGGAGTTTTTCGTTTACGGAGCAGGGGATCAGGATCAACGTTAAAGAGCTGTCCGGATAGATCTTGAGGGAAATAAGCCAATGAGAAAAGAGTGAGAAGAGAGAGGACGTGTGAAGACATAAAAATACAACCTGCGTCCAGTGGAATAGATACAGGCTGTAAAAATCACCGGATAAGGCCGCGGACTGCTGACCTTACGCCAGAGTCTTTAAGAACGTGCTTAACAGGTTCGCCGGGATCTGCCCTGGCGCAGATGCCTTTCCTGCGGTTCCGAAGGTCACGCAGGAGCCGACGAGCTGACCGCAGATACGGCTGATGACGCCGGTGGGGCTCATGGACATGGTGATCACCGGGGTATCACTGTGCTCCTCCTTCATGGTCAACGTTGCGTCAAGCAGTGTCAGGACATCCCGCTCACACTGCGGCATCACCGCGAATTTCACGATATCAGCGCCCAGGGACTGCATCAGGCAGAGATTGCTTATGATGATGTTCTTATCCGGCGTTGCGGTAAAGTCATGGCGGGAAGCGATGACCTTCACACCGACCCGGTGGGCTGCCGCGACGATTGTTTTCATCGTCTCTTCCCCGCGGGAGAGCTCCACGTCCACGAGGTCAATAAGACCGCTGTCGATCACGGCGAGGATCGTCTTCGTGTAGGTCTCCGTATCGATCTCCATCATTCCGCCTTCCACTCTGGTACGGATCGTGAAGAGCACCGGAATATTTCCTAAAGCATTCCGGAATAAGGTCATTGCCTTGGTCCGGACTTCGGGATCTTCCATACCGGTGTAGAAGTCCGCACGCCATTCGATCAGGTCGAACGGAGTATTCCGGATCAGATTTACAGATTTTTTCAGGTCATCGAGATTTGTATCCGTAACCGGAATGCAGATCTTCGGCATTCCGTCTCCCAATTTTACATTTCTTACTTTTACAATTGCTCCCATAAGCGGTTACTCCCCTGTTTCTATATGATTGATGTAATATCCGGTCATGCGTTATATAACGCACATCTCGCAGAAAGAATGCCGGTGCTTTGTATTCCAAATCGGCAAAGCCTGCGAGGCGTGATCCGCTATGTCCATAGTATAAAGACAGGAGAGAGAAAAGTCAACACTTATGCGCGTTAAAGTTTAAAAATTTAAAGCAATATATTAACGGGAACGATCAATTCCTACTTATCAAGCGAACTCATCGATCGATCGCAAAGGTGTGCAAAGAATTGTTAAAATAATATCATATAGATTCACAGGAAAACTGTCTTATTCCTGCATTTCACACATCAATTTTTACCATTCATACACGATTTTGTGCAGTTTGCACGAACCCCATTGTATCAGGGTTATGTTTACGTTAAAATTTAGACATGAAATGTGAAATATTTATAAAGAATATGAAGCATTTGAAAAGTGGGTATGTAATGATCCGGGTGGGACCGGATCGTTACGGGTAAACAAAAAGAAGGAGAGGTAAACAGTATGAGATTAGTGAAGAGAATCACAGCAGCAGCTATGGCACTCACAATGACAGCAGCTCTTGCAGGATGCGGCAGCAGTTCCGGCAGTACATCTACAACAGCAGCTGACACAACAGCGGCAGCCGTAACTGAGAAAGCGGCGGATGGTTCCAGCGCAGAGGCGGGCAGCACATCCGTGAGCATTGACAGGGCGAAAGAGTTTGTCACAGTCGCAACCGGTCCTACGAGTGGTATCTACTACCCGATCGGCGGCGCATTTGCAACCGCATTAGGAAATGCAGGATATAAGACATCCGCACAGGCAACCGGCGCTTCGGTTGAGAACATCAACCTGATCTTAAACGGTGAGGCAGAGCTTGCAATCGCAATGCAGGACTCCGTCGTACAGGCGTATGAGGGCTTTGGTGCGTTTGAGAAGGCAGAGCCGGATCTGAGAGCCATGATGAGACTCTGGCCGAACTACGTACAGCTCGTAACCGTAGCAAGCACAGGCATCAAGAGCGTTGAGGACTTAAAGGGCAAGAGGGTCGGTATCGGTGCTCCGAACTCCGGTGTTGAGTTAAATGCGAGAATGATCTATGAAGCATACGGCATGACATATGAGGATAGTGATGTTGACTACTTATCCTACGGTGAAGCGATCGACCAGATGAAAAACGGCCAGTGCGACGCGGCATTCGTTACCTCCGGTCTTCCGAACGCAACCGTCAGCGAGCTGGCATTCAGCTACGATATGGTGATCGTTCCGATCGACGGCGAAGGCAGAGATAACCTGATCGAGAAGTATCCGTTCTTCTCCGCAAGCACGATCCCGGCCAATACATACAACAACAAAGAGGACGTGGAGAGCGTATTCGTTTACAATATCATGCTTGTAAATAAGGACGTATCCGATGACATGGTCTACGATATGCTTGACTGCATCTTCTCCGACGATGGAATCGCTACCATCAAGGCATCCCACAACACAGCAGACAAGAACATCGATGTTTCCTTCGGTGTTGACGATGTAAAGATCCCGCTTCATGACGGTGCTGCGAAGTGGTGGCAGGATCACGGTTATGAGACTCCTGAGAACTAAATTAAAAATCCTGATTCCGGTTCTTCTGGTAATCACAGCAATCTCTGCTGCCGTATTTATACGGCAGCAGAAAAAAATTCTGGTGATCGAAGAGCTTGAGACCGGAAACGTATACCGGGAGATCCCGGTAAAGACCGGTGACGAGCTTTCCTTCCAGTGGGAACATTCCTTTGAGCATATTCCGTGGTACGAGTATTACGAGATACAGAAAGACGGAAACTTCATCCTCCACACTATCGCGGTCGCGGGCTTCGGTGCCGGGATCCCGGCGGAGATGGACTGCAAATACCGCTACGAAGACGGACTCGTCTACATGGATGAGATCGAAAGCGTCTTTCCACAGTTCAACTGGATCAATTCCCAGACAGCCCTGAAGAATATCAAGGTGAATGGCGAGCTCCTGATTCAGGGCTCTGACATGCCGCATCACGTAAAAATGGTGCTGAGGATCCGGAATGGTTTCGAAAAATAAGAAAAGGAAACTGCTGAAGAAACACCGACAACAACTCTGACAACGAAGGGAAGGGAAATCTGTATGAGCGAAAAAGAGAAAAACATCGTCCCCAGTACAGCGGAAGCAGAGATGAGCGAGGAAGAAAAACAGAAACTCCTCGAGCAGTTTGATAAAGAGAGCAAGACGAGAAAGTTCGGATCCCCGGTATTAAAGAAAGCTTACCGGGTATTCGCGATCATCGTTACCTTATATCATCTGGTTTTCGCATCCGGCCTTTACATGCCGGAAACATTAAAGCATCGTTCCATCCATGTCGGCATGATCCTGATCCTTGCCTTCATGCTTTATCCGGCCACGAAAAAAGCGAGCCGCAAAGTGATCGCGTGGTATGATTATGTATTTATTGCATTGTCAGCCGCAGTTCCGATCTATATGTGCGTAGATTATGTAAACATCATCAACCGTGCCGGAAAGCCGGACATGATGGATGTCGTGATCGGTACACTCTTAACCCTGGTCGTTCTGGAGGCAACGAGACGTGTCTGCGGCATGGCTCTCCCGATCATCTCCATTATCTTTATGATCTACAGCTTAATGGGGACAAAGCAGGGACTCATCCCGATCGATGTCCCGGGCATTTTCCTCCACAGAGGATACACATGGCAGAAGTTAATGAGCCACTTCTTCTCGAACACGGAAGGTATTTACGGATCGTCAGTCAATGTTGCGTCCACCTACATCTTCCTCTTCATCGCCTTCGGTGAAGTCATGAACAAGTGTGGTATGGGTCAGTTCTTCAACGACTTCGCGAACGCCATCGCGGGCGGCACAAAGGGCGGTCCGGCAAAGGTAGCGGTCGTTGCTTCAGGTCTTCTCGGAATGATCAACGGTGCAGCCGTAGCCGTCGTTGTTACGACCGGTTCCTTCACGATCCCGCTTATGAAAAAATCCGGCTATGACGACGAGTTCGCAGGCGCCGTTGTTGCGACCGGTTCTGTCGGTGGACAGCTGATGCCGCCGGTTATGGGTGCTGCCGCATTCATCATGGCAGATACGCTCGGCATGAAATACAATGAACTTCTTTTATCCGCGATCATCCCGGCAGTCATCTACTACATGGGCATCCTGTTCCAGATCCAGATGAGGGCTGAGAAGATGGGAATGCAGGGAACCCCGAAGGATCAGCTTCCGAAGATGTCCCAGGTCATGAAGGAGTACGGTCATCTGGCACTCCCGATCATCTTCCTCGTTTACATGCTGTTCTTCTCCGGAAAGACGGTTATCATGGCTGCGTTCTATACGATCGTATTCACGATCATCGTGGCGCAGTGCAGAAAGAATACGAGAATGACCTTCCAGGATATTCTTGATGCGATGGTAGCGAGCGCGAAGTCTACCGTATCCGTAGCGATCGCCTGCGCCTGCGTTGGTATCATCGTTGGTTCCTGCTCGATTACAGGTTTCGCCCTGAACATGGCAAATACCATCATCAGCATCGGCGGAAAGAGCCTGATGTTCACACTGGTATTCACAATGATCACCTGCATGATCTTAGGTATGGGTCTTCCGAGTATCCCGTCCTATATCATTACATCTACGATCGCAGCTCCGGCTCTGGTACAGCTTGGTATCCCGGCCCTGGTTGCCCACATGTTCTGTTTCTACTTCGCAATGTTCGCAAACCTGACACCGCCGGTTGCCCTTGCAGCTTTTGCGGCAGCAGGTATCGCAGGCGGAAGTCCGATGAAGACAGGATGGGCATCCGTAAAGCTTGCGCTTGCAGGATTCATTCTTCCGTACATGTTTGTATACAATACAGACCTTCTGCTGCTTGATACTCCGCTTGCAAAAGCGATTCAGGTTGCAGTAACTGCTGCAGTTGGTGTATTCTTAATCAGTACAGCAGTCGAAGGTTTCCTGTTCACAAAGGTCAACATCGTATTGAGAATTGCCAGCCTCATTGGCGCTTATCTCCTGATCGACAGCGGTCTTGTGACAGATATCGCAGGTATCGTGATCTGCGCAGTTGTATTCGTATTCCAGAAAGCAGCTGCAAAGAAGAGTGCACCGGCGGCAGCGTAGACCTTCATAGATAACCGGTGAACACACAGGGACTGCTGCAGAAAATTTACTGCGGCGGTCCCTGTTTTTCTATATGTGTCTGTTAGAACACACCGGGTCAGGCGTCGGACAGTTGTGATCCATGCTGCGCGCAGATTGCAATAACCACTGCGGACAGATATAGAAAAACAGGGATCGTCAGAGACAGGAGGAAACAACATGCTGCTTGATGTTATTTACAGTATCTGCTTTAACATCTGCCTATTGGTAGTGCTCGCCTTCATGATGACGAAGATGGACTTTGTCCAGAGACTTCTATTAAATGAAGAGGGCGGAAGTGAGGAAGGAAGAGGAGAGAGCGTCTGGCAGAGGCTCTGGGAAAAGGTGCTTCTCGGTGTAATCTTCGGCGTCTTCTGCATCATCTCTGATTACATTGGGATTCAGGTGACAGGGGCGCTGCCGAATGCCCGGGTGATCGGTGTCCTGTCCGCCGGATTTCTGGGCGGTCCTGTCTCCGGCTTTATCACGACAGCGATTGCGGCGGCTCACCGGTATCTGATCTTCCCTGAGCGGATCTCCACGGTGGCCTGTGTGCTCTCCGCAATCATCCACGGGATCATCGGTTCCTTTATCGGCTGGAAGAAGAAGGAAAACCGCCAGTACTCGAATACATTTCTGCTTGGAGTCACGTTCATTTCCGAGATGATCCATATTGTTCTGATCCTGCTGCTCACCCGACCGTTTGATGCGGCCGTTGAGATCGTAAAGATCGTGATCGTTCCGATGGTGATCATCAATTCCGTCGGCATGGTGATCTTCTTTAATGTTTTTAAATCGATCTTCAACACGGAGGACTTGAAGGTTGCGTCCAAGGTCTCCCTCGCAATGAGAACCGCCGAGCGGTGTACCCCGTATCTTGGCTCTGTGGAGAAGGACCGGAAGACGGCGGGAAAGATCATCGACATTATTATGGAAGAGTACCACTGTCAGGGCGCGGCACTGATCGATGACATGAAATTTTTGGCAAGGAGCGGGGCATTTTCCAGTATCGTTCTCACAGAGAACAATTATCCGAGACTTTTATCTGCAACAAAGACCTTCAAGACAACGAGGATCAGCCGCGTGCCTTTACCGGAGGACGGATTTTATCCTCTTTATAAGGAGAATGTGATCATCTCTGCACCGATCCTCCTCGATGAGGGAAAGGTTCTGGCGCTTGTGATGCTGGTGAAGAAAAATGCCTATTCCTATCGGGCGGATATTGAATTTGTCACGGGACTGGCGAATCACTTCGCGATGCAGATCAAGCTCTCGGAGATGGAGAAACAGAAGGAAGAGCTGAGAAAAGCGGAGCTTCGGACCCTGCAGTCCCAGATCAATCCGCACTTCCTGTTCAATTCTTTAAATACGATCTCCTACTTCTGCCGGGAAAAGCCGGAGAAGGCGAGGGAGCTCTTGCTGGCACTGAGCTCCTATTTCCGCAGCATGCTGGAGGATACCGATTATATGGTAACTCTTGACACGGAACTTGAGCATGTAAAAGCCTATACGATGCTTGAGGAGGCGCGGTTTGAAAAACGTCTCTCGATCGAGATCAATGCGGATCCGGAGGCGCTGCGAAGCTGCGTGCCGAACCTGATCTTACAGCCCATCGTGGAGAATGCGGTCCATCACGGGGCAATGCAGAGGGAAAAAGGAGTCGGAAAGGTCATCGTAAACGTAAAACGGGAGGAACGGTCCACGAGGATCGACGTGATCGACAACGGACCGGGAATGGACTACCGGATCGTCCAGAGCCTGTACGGCGGGGAAAAAGTGGAACACACAGGAATCGGAATGATGAACGTGCAGCAGAGACTGATCTCCTTATACGGAAAGTCCTACGGACTCCAGATCGTGACAAGTGAAGAAGGGACGGACGTGCGGATGAACATTCCGGACAGCGCGGCTGGAAGCGCGCAGCAGGAGAAAACGCCAGGCTGACGATCTTCTGAAAGAACAGATGACAGCAGCCTGCTGTTTGGAACAGCGGCGTTTTTGACAGAACATGGGAGGCATGAGGTATGAGAATAGCAGTAGTTGACGATGAGCGCCCGGCAAGAAGCGAACTTAAATATCTGGTGGAACAGTGTGAGCCGGAGGCGGAGATCGCGGAGGCCGACGGAAGCGAAGAATTTCTTGCAATGCTGGAAAATGAGACCTTTGATGTGTGTTTTGTGGATATTAATCTGGGTGGAATGAACGGCACTACGCTTGCATCCATGATAAAGAGAAAGCAGCCGGACACGCTGATCATCTTTGCCACTGCGTTCCAGGAATACGCGGTAAAGGCCTTTGAGATCGGGGCGGTGGATTATCTCTTAAAACCCTTTGACTATGAGCGCGTCAAACGGGCGATGGAGCGGGTCCATGAACACATAAAGGAAAAGGCCGCCGGTCCCGGATATGAAATCGGGAAGATCATGGTGAACGTGGGCTCCAGCTTTCAGGTTGTTGACGTGGCGGATATCGTGTTCATCGAGACGGAAAAGCGTTCCTGCAAGATCCATATGAAGGACGGATCCTTCTATCTGCAGAACGAGTCATTGAACAATTATGAGACCCACCTGAAAAAGAGCCGGTTCTTCCGGATCCACAAGAGCTACCTGATCAATCTGGATTATGTGAAGGAGATGCAGGTGAGCTACAATAACGGATATTGTGTGAAGATGAAGTACTATGATGCTGAGGCATTGCCCATCGGTCGGACCCAGGTAAAGGAATTCCGGCAGATTTTTGAAAAGTAGGAATAATCAGAACAGTAAAGCAAATATTGAAAAATAAAGATCCCGCCAAAAGCCAGGACGTACAGATATTGTACAGAGGAAGGTTTCGGCGGGATCTTTAAATATCACAAAAAATTCACATACCTCCCTTGACATTGAAAATTAGATATGTTACATTACAAGTAGAACAGCGAGGTGGTGAATATGTCATCGACAAAGAGAGATTATTATGATGTGCTGGGCATCTCGAGAGATGCGGATGCTGCGGCAATTAAACGTGCATATAGAAAATTGGCAAAGAAGTATCATCCGGACTCCAATCCTGGCGATAAGACGGCGGAGCAGATGTTTAAGGATGTAAATGAGGCTTACGACGTTTTGAGTGATCCGAAGAAGAAGAAGCTTTATGACCAGTTTGGACATGCTGCTTTTGATGAGACGGCAGGTTACGGACAGGGCGCCGGAGCAGGTGCCGGTGGTTTTGGCGGATTCGGCGGCTTCGGAAACGGTGCCGGCAGAGCATACCGGTCCGGATCCTTCCGTTCCGGAGATGGAACGTATCATGAATTCCATTTTGAGGGCGGTGACGGGGATGATATCTTCGGTGATCTGTTTGGAAATATGTTTGGCGGCAAAGGAAGAGCTGGCAGCGCTGGCTTTGGCGGTTCCGGCTTCCATGGCTTTGGCGGCGGAAATGGATTTTCCGGTTCTGGATTTTCTGACCGCGGCAACGACTTAAATGCGGAGGTCCAGATAACCTTCGATGAGGCCGTTCATGGCTGCGAAAAGACCATCACGATCCAGAACCCGAACCAGCCTGGCAGCAGACCGCAGACCCTGAAGGTAAAGATCCCGGCAGGCATCGAGACCGGAAAGAGCATCCGGCTTGCAGGCAAAGGAATGCCGGGAACCGGCGGTGGTGCCGCGGGCGACCTGCTTCTCAAGATCACAGTCGGCGAAAAGGCGGGCTGGACGAGAAAAGGCATGGACGTCTACAGCGATGTGGAAGTTCCGTTCACTACGGCCGTCTTCGGCGGTGAGACTCTTGTCCACACGTTATATGGAGATGTGGTCTGCAAGATCAAAGCCGGAACCCACTCCGGCACAAAGATCCGTCTCCGCGGCAAAGGTATCGTTTCCTTAAAAGACCCGTCACTCCACGGCGACCAGTACGCCGTCGTAAGGATTCAGGTTCCAGATGACTTAAGTCCGGAGGCAAAGCAGAAGCTTAAGGAGTTTGAGGAGATCTGCAGGCGGGATGGAAGATTCCATGCGGCATAAATAAAGAAAAATTAAAGAGAGATCCGGGATTTCATCATGTGATGGTTTCCCGGATCTTTTTGATGAATATGGATAATTATTTCCCAAAAGAAGCAATGTATTCTCTCGCAGTGATCTGATCCAGATCAAAATTTTTACATATTTGTTCCAGAATAGTATTATCGCTTAAATGGAATTCTCTTCCCATGCGAATCATTGCTAAAGAAAAAAGAGCAGGACTCCCAAAATGGAATCCTGCTCTGATACAATTCACACGGTTAATTATTTGATCACATGGATCCAGCCTTCCGGTGCCTCGATGTGGCCCATCTGGATGCCTGTTAATGTGTCGTAGAGTTTCTGGATCACCGGACCCATCTTCTCCATTCCGCTCGGGAAGCAGATCTCGTTGCCGTGGTCTACGATCTTGCCGACCGGGGAGATAACAGCTGCGGTACCGCAGAGACCGCACTCAGCGAAATCTTTTACTTCTGTAAACGGAACCGGACGCTCCTCTGTCTTTAAACCGAGGTAATGCTCAGCAACGTAGAGGATGGAGCGGCGTGTGATGGACGGAAGGATAGAGTCGGACTTCGGTGTTACGACTGTGCCGTCTTTTGTAACGAAGATGAAGTTTGCTCCGCCTGTCTCCTCAACATATGTTCTTGTAGCAGCGTCGAGATACATGTTCTCATCATAGCCCTGTTTGTGAGCATCAACGATGGCATGTAAGCTCATTGCGTAGTTTAAGCCGGCCTTTACGTGGCCTGTTCCGTGAGGTGCTGCGCGGTCGAAGTCTGTGACACGGATTGTGATCGGCTTAGCGCCGCCCTTGAAGTACGGGCCGACCGGTGTACAGAACGCGCGGAACTGGTACTCGGTTGCCGGTTTCACACCGATAACCGGGTTTGTACCGAACATATACGGACGGATGTAAAGAGTTGCGCCGGAACCATACGGAGGAACGAAATCAGCGTTTGCTGCAACCAGCTTTGTGATCGCGTCAATGAAGCGCTCCTTCGGGAACTGCGGCATTTCAAGTCTTGCTGCGGAGTTCATCATACGCTCAGCGTTTAAGTCCGGGCGGAAGGTTACGATGTGACCGTCCTCCGTTGTGTATGCCTTTAAGCCCTCGAAGCAGGTCTGCGCATACTGGAATACGCATGCACACTCGTTTAAGGTGATCATATCATCAGTTGTAAGAGTCCCCTCATCCCAGGAACCATCTTTGAAGTTGGATACATATCTGTAATCAGTTTTGATGTAACCGAATCCGATATTGGACCAGTCGATCTCTTTCTTTGCCATTGGAAATTCCTCCATTCTGCCGTCAGACCGGCATTGTATTTTTTGCCGCCGGGGTCAGGCGGTAATGTCTTTTTACTGCGGTACTGTTTCGATGCAATGTACAGTTACCGTGTTTTCTATTATAAGTATTTAAGATTTATCCTGCAAGTTCTTTATGGCAAAAAGATGAAAAAAATATGGGAAAATGGGAGAAATAATGCTACAATATAACCTTAAGGAATAAAGAATATTCCGCAGATTTATTCAGCATACCCGCAGAGGCCAGACGCCTGCCATAAGAGTGAGTGACGGAGATGGAACCGGGTGGATATGTGGCCGGAAGTTTTCGGGGCGGACAGCCGGATACCGGCGATATGCGGAAAAGAAAAAAGCTGGGGAAAGGCAGAAATAACAATGGAACAAAAGAAAAACAGACTGCACTACGCCTGGTTCATCCTTGCGGGCTGCTGCATCCTGCAGGGGGCGACTCTGGGACTCATCAACAACTGTGCCGGTGTCTTTTACTCCCCGATCTGCAAAGAGCTGGGATTTGAGCTGGGAAAACTTACGATGTACCGGATGCTCTACTGCATCAGTTCTGCTTTGGCGCTGCCATTTGTGGCGACAAGCTTTCGGAAACATGATGTGCGGATCGTGATCAGCATTGCAGCTGTCATATACGGAGGCTGCGCGGCCCTCATGGGTACCTTCCATGAACTGTGGCAGTGGCATTTGACAGGCATCATTCAGGGAATTGCCTCGTCCTTCGTCTGCATGATCCCGGCGCCGATCATTCTTGGAAACTGGTTTAAGAAAAAGACCGGAACGGCGGTGGGAATCTCCGCGGCGTTCTCCGGTCTCGTCGGCATGATCGGCAGCAGCTTTCTTGGAATGGCGATCCCGGCATTCGGATGGAGGGTGAGCTATGTGGCGGTTGGAATCGTCAGTATCGCGCTGGTCCTCCCGATCTCCCTGTTCGTTCTCCGCTGCAAGCCGGAAGAGATGGGACTTCTGCCTTACGGGGCAAAGGATGTGGAGCGAAGGGCTGTATCAGACGCATCAGCGCCCGCATCCGGGGAAAACGGGATTACGTTAAAAGAATTGCTGCGTCAGCCGGAATTTTATATTGCCGTGGGTGCATACTGGACCAGTGTGTCATGCGCGTACCTGAATTCCTTCCTGACGCCCTGTGGGATCGCAGCCGGCCTTACGCTGCAGGCAGCGGCCATGATGACGAGCATCTCCCTTCTCGGAAACATGTCCAGCAAACTGATCCTCGGAAAGGTCAGTGACAGCCTTGGAATCATAAAGACCTTCGAATTTTCCATTGCGCTGGCGTTCTTTGGTCATGTGCTGCTGTTCATAGGTTCCCCGAAGACTGTGATGGCAGGTTCCCTGTTCTTCGGCGTGACATTGCCGCTTTCCTCGGTCATGATGCCGTTATTCTGCAGGATCTTCTGGAAGGGCGAGACATACAGCACGGCGTACGCTTACTCCACTATGGTGGGAACGCTTCTTGGCGCCCCGTTCAACATGTGGTTTGGAACATTCTATGACATAACAGGGGATTACAGGCTGACTATCGGGGTGAGCGCTGCGATGCTTGTTATGTTAACCTTCCTCATTATGCTTGAGGGAACTCGTCTGAAACGGATGAAGTCTGAAACGTCTCCTTCGCAAGCTCGATAAAGGCGTCCATTTCACCGGTGTGCCATTTGTCTTTGTGATAGAGGACCTGACGGTAGAGCTCCATGTGGAAATCCTTTACCGGCAGGATCGAGAGAATACCGGATTCCACTTCATGCCTTACGACAAACTCCGGGAGAAATGAGATCCCGGCGTTCTGCTTCAACATATTAATAATGAATTCTGTGTTTCCAATTTCCAGGAAAGGCTTGATCTCCTTTCCGAGAGATGCCAGATACCGGTCAAGAACGAACCGGTAGCTGGCATTTTTTTCGGTCAGGAGGAACGGGTGGCTGATGACCGAGGCAAGGTCTGTGGAATCGTTTTTTGCCAGCGTGTGGACGGAGGAAGAGACAAAGGAGATATTTTCCGGCGCTTCCAGAACTTTTATAAAACGCTTGTCGTCAATGGGCTGGTCGAGGAGATAGACCAGATCGATAGAGTTCTTGTTCATGCGGTCCAAAAGAACATCCGGGGAGTCCAGAACGATGCTCACGGAGACGTTCGGGTAAAGCTGATGGAATTTCTTTAAAAGATCCGGAAAGATGGATTCACAGATGGATTCAATGGTTCCGATGGTGAGGTCACCGGAGAGCTCTGTGGAGGCGGAAACCGCTTTTTTCGCGTCGGCGACGGTGCCAAGGATCGTCACGGCATAGCGGTAAAAGATCTCCCCGTGATGAGTCAGGACCGTCTTTTTTCCGAGGCGGTCAAAGAGATGGATGCCGAGTTCCTCCTCCAACTGTTTGATCTGGACCGTGACGGCGGCCTGGGAATAGCCTAACGCCTCGGCGGCTTTTGAAAAACTTTGCTTTTGCGCGATCTGTAGAAACGTGCGGATCTCTCGAAGTTCCATGGCGGATTCCTTTCTTCTCTATAAAAATTTATAAACGATCTGTTTAAAACGTTCAATTTTACTTTCAGTACTTCTTATGATACGCTAAGGATATAGAAATTGCAAGAAAATAGCAGGATAGAATGCGAATTTTCAGGATGTGAGACTCGGAGTCATGAATGGCGGGCGGAAAAAGTGATCCGATCGGCAGAAAAGAACGGAGAAAGGACGGATACAATGGAGAAAAGCGATATCAGATATCAGGCATATGTGAGTATTCTGGAAGAGGAGCTGAAGCCGGCGATGGGATGTACGGAGCCGATCGCCATCGCTTACTGCGCGGCAGTCGCGAGAGAAGTGCTCGGCGGACTCCCGGAGAAGGTGAAGGTAGGAGCCAGCGGCAGCATGATCAAGAACGTAAAATCCGTGATCGTCCCGAATACGGATCATTTAAAGGGAATCCCGGCGGCGGCGGCGGCAGGAATCGTTGCAGGTGATCCGAAAAAGGAACTTGAGGTCATAGCGTCTGTCACAAAAGAGCAGATCACGGCGATGAAGGAATTCCTTCAGACGATCCCGGTGGAAGTGGAACATATTGATAACGGCATCACCTTTGATATTATTGTGACACTGACACGCGGAACAGATACCAGCATGGTCCGTATCGCAAATTATCACACGAATGTGGTACATATTGAAAAGAACGGAGAAGTTCTCAAGGATATCCCGGTGAATGGTGAGGAGGAGGAAGGTCTTACGGACCGCTCACTGCTCGATATGGAGCATATCTGGGACTTTATCCACACAGTGGATGTGAATGATATCAGAGAGGTTCTGGAGCGCCAGAAAACCTACAATATGGCAATCGCCAGAGAGGGAATGCGTGGGAAGTATGGATCCAACATCGGCGCACTTCTTCTTGATATGAATGGAAATGATGTCCGTACACGGGCGAGAGCCATGGCGGCAGCCGGATCTGACGCACGAATGAACGGATGTGAGCTTCCGGTTATCATCAACTCCGGCAGTGGAAATCAAGGAATCACGGCTTCTGTTCCGGTCATCGTATACGCAACGGAGCTGGGAGTCGATGAGGATACCATGTACCGGGCGATGGCACTCTCAGATCTCACGACGATCCACCAGAAGACGCCCATCGGAAGACTATCCGCTTACTGCGGCGCAGTCAGCGCGGGCGCGGGTTCCGGAGCAGGGATCGCGTATCTCTCCGGAGCGTCCTATGATGAGGTGGTCCACACCGTGATCAATGCGGTCGCCATTATTTCCGGTATGGTCTGTGACGGCGCGAAAGCGTCCTGCGCGGCAAAGATCGCTGAGGCGGTGGACGCGGGGATCATCGGCTACTATATGGCAAAGCGTGGTCAGAACTTTGATGACGGCGACGGAATCGTGACGGCCGGGATCGAGGCGACGATCCGCAACGTGGGACGTCTCGCAAAAGAGGGAATGAAGGAGACGAATGATGAGATCATCAACATTATGATCGGGAGCTGAGGTATGTCTCCCGTGCGAATTAAGATATGAAAGTATGGTTTCGGAGTGTTGTCCAGGTGACGGCACTCCGTTTTTGCTTGTAACTATGAAGGTACTGAATAATTACGTATAAGGTTTTTTCTGCGGGAAATAACCTTAGCTTGATAAAGAATAACAAAGAAGTAGAAAGATATAGCAAAAAATGATACATTATATACAAGAAAAGCCGCAGGAATGTGCGGCTTTCAGAAACTCTTTTCAGCAGCGATGCGCGGGAAGAGAGATAGAAAAATGAGGGAGGGAAGAACATGAGCTATGATATCAATCTGAAACATCTGGAATACTTCATCAAGGTGGCGAGACTTGGTTCCATCAACAAGGCGGCCCAGATGCTCTATGTTTCCCAGTCCCATCTTGGAAAGATCATTCATGACCTGGAGGAGACCGTTGGGGCGCCGCTCTTAAACAGGAGCCGTCAGGGCGTGACGCTGACTCCCGAGGGAAATGAGTTTTTGGAGCGGTCAGTGCGGATCTTAAAGGAAATGGAAGGAATGCATCTGCGGCCATTAAAGGAGATGGAGAAGACAGAGCCCCTGGCGGTGTCCATGACAAAGTTTTCCCATGTGATGGAGAGCTTTATCACTATCGTGCGACGGTACCAGGATCAGCCGGAATTCACCCACCGCCTGTATGAGGGGCAGTTGGAGGATGTCATCGAGGATGTGGTCTCCGGTCGGGCCGACATCGGAATTTTCCATTTCGACAGTCAGAGGCATGAGGAGATCCAGATGATGGCGGCGGCGAAAGGCCTTACATACCGGTTCCTCTCTTATGTGGAACCGCAGATCGTGATCTCAAAGGATCATCCGCTCGTCCGGGAGAAGAAGCCGATGACGAGGGAGAATCTTGCGAATTACGGATTTATCCGCTATATGGGGCTGTATGACGATATTCTCTCCAATATCCTCGGACCAAATGAGGATGGGGGAAGTACGGGAAAGAAGAAGGAGATTTATGTGACAGGGCGTGCGACGCTCATGAATCTGATCTCACAGACGGATTTTTACAGCATCGGAATCCATGACTTCGACAAGCAGCTGTCGGATTTCCGGGCAGTTTCCGTGCCGATTCCGGGGTGCGAGGTGAAGCTGGAATTCGGGTATGTGACACTTGCGGATGTGCCGATCTCCGGGATTGGGGAAGAGTTTTTGAAGGAAGTAAGAGAGCGGCTTGAGAGGGGACAGGACGTTTAAAATAAGAGAAAATGCACGGAAAATGTGCTGATAAGAGCTTCCTGCAAAGTATGGAAAGTGCGGCAGCAGGAGTGGAAGGTCATAGAGGAAAGGAGTAAACAAAAGTTATGTTTCAGGATCTGATCAATGAGGCACTGGAAACGGGACGCCCATACATCAAAGAGGGAGAGGTTGCGACCTATATTCCGGAGCTTGGAAGAGCGGACAAGAATAAGCTTGGAATCAGTATTTTCTGCCGGGATGGAAGCCGGTTCTCTTGCGGGGATACGAAGGACCGGTTCAGCATCCAGAGTATTTCGAAGGTTATCAGCCTTGCAGTAGCACTTGAGGTCTGCGGGTTTGACATGGTGTTTGAGAATGTGGGGATGGAGCCGTCGGGGGACGCGTTCAACTCCCTGATCAAGCTTGAGGGATCCAACAGTCATCCATACAATCCGATGATCAACTCCGGTGCCATCGCGGTGGCGAGCTTTATCGAGCCGAAGGTATCGTTTGGGGAGATGCTGGAGCTTGCGAGGTGTTTCTGTCAGGATGACGGGATCGTTCTGGATGAGAAGGTCTATTGCTCGGAGATGTCGACGGTGGCGAGAAACCGCGCCATCGCCTACCTTTTAGAGAGCAAGGGCGTGATCAATGGAAATGTGGAGGAAGCGCTGGATTTCTATGTGAAAATGTGCTCGCTGAGCGTGACGGCGGAAAGCCTTGCGGGATTGGGACTTCTGCTTGCAAACGATGGAGTGGATCCGTCTGGAAAGCGGCTGTTGAATTCTGACACGGTGAGAGTCGTGAAGACGATCATGCTGACCTGCGGCATGTATGACGGGTCCGGGGAATTTGCGGTCCGCGTGGGAATTCCGTCGAAGAGCGGTGTCGGTGGCGGACTGCTGTCTGTTGTTGACGGGAAGATGGGAATCGGAATCTATGGTCCGTCCCTGGACGCAAAGGGAAACAGCATTGCTGGGAGAAAAATCCTGCAGTTCCTTTCCTCACAGATGAAATTGCATATTTTTGCGAAGAAGGACTGAGCAGTTTTTTGATGAAGGGTAACTGTTCATCAGGTTACGATGAAAGTATGAAAGTGGTACGGGAACCCAGAGGAAAAAGGGCAGACGGAAACTTTCTTCTTTAAAGAAAAATTAGGAAGGGGAGGTATTAAGAGAGAAAATCAGGCAGAAGTTTGGGCTGATGATCACACAAAGATGTAGGTTGTCGCAAGCGACCGCGCTCGGCACGAGAATGTGTCGAGGCACATTCTTCTTCGGGGATAATGAAATGTGCGGTCCTGGCAAAATTTTCTGAAAAAATGATTGTAAATACGGATAACTTACAGTAAAATTTTGGGGTAACAAAAAAGAAAAAAGAGGGGTAACAACACATGTACGATTTGTATGGGGCACTGATCGGGAATCTCAGTAATTATCTTTACACATACATCCTGATCATTTTACTTGTTGCAGGCGGAATTTACTTTACGGTCCGCACAAAGTTTGTTCAGTTCCGCTATTTAAAGGAATCCTTGCGGGTCGTTCTCGCACCGAGTGAGGATGACAAGGCGATCTCGTCTTTTCAGGCACTTATGGTTTCGACGGCATCCCGTGTGGGAACCGGAAATATCGCAGGCGTATCTACTGCGATTTGTCTCGGCGGACTCGGATCATTATTCTGGATGTGGCTTACAGCGCTTCTGGGAATGTCCACTGCTTTCGTGGAGGGAACTCTGGCTCAGATCTACAAACGCCGTTCCGATGACGGCGGATGCTATGGCGGCCCGTCCTACTATATCGATCAGGCGATCGGAAAGCACTGGCTTGGGATCCTGTTCGCAGTATTTATGATCCTGACCTACATGGTTGGCTTTAATCTGGTTGCGTCCTTTAACATTGCGGATGCGCTCCGGGTAGTTCCGGGATATGCGGAGCATGAGAATCTTGCAAAGTGGATCATCGGCGCTGTGCTTGCGGTCCTGTTCTTTATATGCATCAGCGGCGGCGGAAAGCAGATCGCGGGGATTACAGAGAAGGTTGTTCCATTTATGGGATTCTTCTACATTGCGGTTGCAATGTTCGTGATCGTGACCCATATCACACTTCTCCCAGGAGTGTTCGCAGAGATCTTCCGCAACGCGTTTGATGTGAAAGCAATTTTCGGCGGATTTACGGGGTCTGCGGTCATGCTTGGTATCAAGAGAGGTCTTTTCTCTAACGAAGCCGGTGTTGGTGCAGCTGCGTGTGCGGCTGGTTCCGCGGGTGTTTCCCATCCGGTAAAGCAGGGACTTGTTCAGGTGCTTTCTGTATTCCTTGATACCTGTATGATCTGTACAGCGACTGCGATGCTGTTGCTCTGCTCTGGTGTGGAGCCGGATGCGGATATGGCCGGAATGGCCTATGTGCAGGCGGCTATGAACAGCACACTCGGCAAGTTTGGTGTTGTGTTTATTACAGTTTCCCTGTTCCTGTTTGCATTTACGACCCTGCTTGGAAACTTCTATTATGCGGAGACAGGGCTTGCGTATCTTTGCGGCATGACTCCATCTAATGGGGCAAAGTGGGGCATGAGGATCGTTGCTGCGGTGGTTGTGTGCGTCGGCGCTACGATGAAGCTTGGTATTGTCTGGGATACAGCGGATGTGCTGATGGGCTTCATGGCGCTGATCAATGTGCCGGTGATCGTTATTCTCCTGAAGCCGGTACTGCGGTGTCTTGAGGATTATACAGAGCAGAAAAAGGCCGGAAAGAATCCGGTGTTTAAGGCGGAGCATATTGAACTGAAGGAGAAGGTGGACTTCTGGAATTAGGGACGATATTTCCGGGAATGGAATTGGATATGGAAATGGATGAAGGGCAGCCGCAAGGCTGTCCTTTGTTTTTGGGATGGGAGCGACGAGTTTGGAGAGAGTATGCTGCCGGTCTGCCTCCAGTCCCAGACGCCGGGTATTTCCCAGGCGGTTCCTCTAAGCTTGCGGAAGAATGCTAAGGGCGGTGGTCAGTCGGCACAACTCGCCTTCGGCTCAGACAAGTGCCGCCTGTCCACCAACGCATTCTCCCACGAGCTAAGAGGAAACCATGCCCGGAAAATAATGCGTCTGAGCCTGGAGGCAGACCGGCAGCTGGGGGGTGGCTAAATTACATAATCGTCCCCCGGCTGGCCATTCTGCACGAGGTCGGCGATGGTGACGCCGTCTAAGTATTCGTTGACGACTTTGTCAAGACCCTGCCAGAGAGGGAGAGTTTTGCAGCTTCCCATTCTGGGGCAGTCGGTGCTGCCGGGCTCTAAGCAGGCTACCGGAGCCATGGAGTTTTCAGTGAGGCGAAGAATGCTGCCGACTGTGTACTGTTCCGGTGCTTTTGTGAGGCGATATCCACCGCCTTTACCGCGGACCCCCTCTAAGAGTTTTGCTTTTACGAGGACCTTGATGATGCCCTCGAGGTATTTTTCAGAGATTTCCTGTCTTGCTGCTGTATCTTTTAATGGAATATAGCCGTCGGTCTGGTGTTCCGCAAGATCGATCAGGACGCGGAGAGCGTAGCGGCCTTTTGTTGAAACCATCATAATCTGTATCCTCCCATGCTGCTGCGTGTTGCTGAATATTTTTGATCGTAATGTAAGTTTAACATTATTCCTATTATAATACAAGGTTTAAGGGAAAAAAAGGGAATAAATACAACGCCGTTGTGCAATATGCAGAGAAAATGAGAAAAAGTGCCATAAATAGTTTAAAGATTGACATACTTCATAGATATGTGTAGAATTTGATTAGTTATAACTAACTTAGTCATAACTAACTAAAAATAATCAGGAGGCAATATGAAAAAGAAAATCAATCGAGTATCTGTTTGTGCAGTGGCTGCAGCAGCCAGCCTGTTTACAACGAGCTTTAGTGCAATGGGTGCTGGAGCAGGTGTCGGCGGATGGCGACAGGAGAATGAGAAGTGGAAATATTATGATGCATCCGGGATCTTGCTGACCGGATGGGTCAAAAACGGAAATGACTGGTATTATATTGATCCGTCAACTGGAGAGATGGTAACAGGATGGCTCCATACGGCGGATGGACATTGGTATTTTTTGAATAATCTAAGTGATGGGTTTAAGGGCCGCATGGTAACTGGCTGGCAATGGATCGATGGACGATGCTACTATTTTGAACCAGGCACCAACGGTCAGGGCAGTCTTTATACGGGCGGAAAGACACCGGATGGATACCTGGTCAATGCGGATGGCCAGTGGATCGATAAGAATGGAGAGATTCATGTTTCTGTAAATAAAGGATTTAAGACAAAAGAGGAGTCAGTAAAGGCAAGCACCGTGAAAACGAGATATAGCGGCAGTTCTGGACGTTCCAACAGCGGATGGTCTGACAGCGATGACGATGACAGTGATACTAGGCCAGTACAAACGGGAAGCAATGCGACCCCGGACAAGTCGGAGATTCCCGATAAACCGGATACCCCGGATCAGCCAGATACTCCAAGTAAGCCAGATACCCCAGATCAGCCGGAAATTCCGGATAAACCGGATACCCCAGACAAGCCAGACACCCCGGATAAACCGGATACTCCAGACAAACCAGACACCCCGGATAAACCGGATACTCCAGACAAACCAGACACCCCAGATCAGCCGGGTACCCCAGAAGAAATAACAGTAGTGGGATACGAAAATCTGAAGGAAGTTAATGCGGAATATGGTGAAGATTGGAGCCAGGTCTTAGAACGCCTTCCGAAGCAGCTCACGCTGAAATTAAGTAACGGGGAAACGAGAGACGTGGATGTAACATGGCCGTCATACCTGAACACATATTGTCCGGGAGAAGTAAAAATATATGGAAGATATGACCTGCCGGAAGATGTAAGGGGAGATAAACCGGAAGTTTCACTCACGATTATCGTAGCAGAAAAGCCGGAGGTGCCGGAGATCATCACGGCAGTGGGATACAAAGCAATCGACTCTGTAACTGTAAAATATGGGGAAAGCCGAACTGGTATTTTAGAGGCGCTTCCAAATACGATCACATTGCTGCTGAGTAATGAGAAAAGCGTTGATGTGACCGTTGAGGATTGGATGACCTCGAAGGTGAATACATGGGCAGCAGGTACATATTACGCTGAGGCACAGTACGAACTTCCGGAGAATGTTACAGGAGATAAGCCGGAAGTAAAGGCTGAGGTCATTGTAGAGGAAAAGAAAACTCCGGACATGGCACTGGATCAGCAGGATTACTATTATGATGAAAATCCGGTCATTACTTTAAAAAATATGAATTTCCCGGAAAAAGTGACAGTGACATATCTCGGTGATTATTCTGATAAAGAATATACAGATGGAGTGGAATACCGTTACGATAAGGAGAATGGAACGATTACTCTGTTTACTCAGCAGATCTTAAAGAGAGACAGCGGAAGCTTATCTTCAGCTGAGTGGGTATATCTGAAAGTAAATGCAGGAGATCTTTCAAAGAATATTACAGTAAGTTATAAAGCGAGCAAATCCGTATATGCTTATCCGACTGAATATGAAGATATCGAGACTGGTGCAACAGTAAAAGCAGAAGTGATCGGTCTTGAAAAAGCAGATTATGATGCTCTGAAGCTGTATGCAGGTGGTCAGGAACTTACAGGAATTGAAGTGACAGAAGAGCGTGTGGATGGTGAAATGTGTACATATATCAACATTCCATATTCTGCTGTTAAAGACCAGCTGGATGAAAATGGCTCTGTTGCCCTGACAGGAAAGGTTCCTGGAGCAAAGGCATTCACACTTACTTTATCCTACAAGCAGGAAACAGAAGCAAAAACATTAAATGCTGAAATTCCGGAGACAGACGATGGTCCGAAGTATGGTTATCCGATTTATCCATACAATGAGTACAGCAGCATAAAGATCAATATCAATGACAGTGAACTGACACTTGACAAGATCAAAAATGAACTTCAGATCGATATGCAGAGCGAAGGAGAAGAGCGTTTTACAGTGCCGTCACCGATCGACAAGGAGACGGATTCTTCTAAGTATGGATATTGGAGTGTACAGAAAACAGCAGATGGTTTTCGGGTTCTTCTCCCGACAGATCAGTCAGAGGGAACGTTAAAATGGCAGAAAAAGCCGGGAACAGATAATGAACGGTATGTGACAACGATCTATCTGAAACTTACAGGGTATACAGAGACAGAACTGCATGTTGTACTGATGCCGTAAGTAAGGGAACAATAACAAAAAAGAGGGCTATTATGATAAAAAAGATAAAAGACCTGACGTGCAAAGCACTTGTACTTTCTATGCTTGCATCTACAGTACTTCCGGGATTCTCCGGAAGTGCTTATGGTGCATACGGGGAAAAAGCTGCAGCTGATTCCGAGAAAACGGAGTATGTACTGTCAGAAATTGAAAGCCTGCTGAAGGGCAGTGCACCGTATGATATACTGATCAAGTGTACATATTCCGATGATGGTACGGGGCTTTCCAGAAAGGAAAAGGCAAACAAAGCACAGAGGGAGCTACTGGAACTACTGGAACAGAAAACAAAGGATCAGTCTGTGACGGAGTATCAATCCTATTACATTGTAAATGCGGTTCATGCGGTCATCACATCGAAGGAATTGATAAAGCAGATCGCAGAACTTCCGAATGTGGAAAAGATCACACCGAACAATAAAATTGAATTGGTCGAGCCGGTCGAAGATGACGAAGAACCTGAAACGGCATCATATTCAGTTCGGAATTCAATTTTTGAACCGGATGAAAAGAACATTGAATGGGGAGTATCCATGGTCCACGCGGATAAAGTGTGGGACGATTTCCATATCAATGGAGAAGGCGTTACCGTAGGAATCATCGATACCGGTGTTAATTACAATCTTCCGGCAATTCAAAAGGCGTTTAAAGGTTATGATGAATCGACGGGAAAGATCGATAACCGCTACTATAAGGATTTTATAGACGATCTCCCGGAACCGGAGGCATCTTCTGTCAACGATCATGGAACGCATGTAGCCGGAACGATCTGCGGACGTGAAGGCGACAACCTGAACCAGATCGGTGTAGCGCCCGGGGCCAAATATATCAGTGCGAGGGCTCTGAATGATGAAGGCGGAGAAGTCGCGAATCTTCTGGAAGCAGCAGAGTGGATGCTGGAGCAAAAGCCGGACGTTATCAATAACTCCTGGGGGGGGAGACAATGATGACGATGACTGGTTTTCTGAGATCACAGAAGCATGGATCGAAGAAGGAATCGTTCCGGTATTTGCTGCCGGAAACCAGTCTTCTGGAGATCCGGCACCTGGATCGATCGCAAACCCGGGAAATCTTCTGGAGGTACTTTCTGTAGGTGCTGTGGACAGAAATAAGAATCTTGGAAAGTTTTCCCTGGTGGGACCGTCGGCGTTTGATGAGACAGGAAAAATTATTAAACCGGAGATTGTAGCACCTGGCGTACAGGTCAGAAGTGTGGATGCAACAGGAAATTATGTAAGCTGGAATGGTACAAGTATGGCAACACCGCATGTGACTGGTGTAGTTGCACTTCTGAAACAGGCTGCTCCGGGACTTTCTGTCCGGGAAATCAAAAATGTGATCACGGAGACTGCAGAGCCGCTGACAGATCGGAAATATCAGGAAACACCCAATATGGGGTATGGATATGGTCTGATCAATGCATATGATGCAGTTGCACGTTTGAAGGGAAAGACGATCGGTTCTATTTCTGGAACAGTAAAGAAGCTGGGTACGGATACAGGAGCCAGCAGTGCAGAGTTCATTGGTGATGATTCTGGATATCTGGGAAGAGATGTCGAAGTGTCTGTAAAGGTAAAAGAGGATGTCTCTATTAAGAAGGCAGCCCTGTATTATCAGATTGGACAAGACGGTGATGAGATAGAAATTTCCCTGAAACTGACAGACGGAGAACAGAATGATGGAATCTATGGAGCAGTTCTGGACGCAGATATCCTGGAAGAAGGAGAATTGAATCTCAGAGCTGAGATTACGGATTATGCGGATAATATCACAAAAATCGAAAAGACGATGCAGATTCTTCCCGGCATTAAAGTTCCGTGGAAACAGGATTTTGAGGAAGATATGCAGGGATTTCTGATCGAAGGAAACTGGAAGTTATCCCATCGCGAGTCAGCAGCTGAACCGGAAATGCCGGATGATGGAAATACATATATTGGAATTGACGGCGGACAGAGTACGTTTGAAAAGCGTGTGGACAGCTATTTATATCTTCCGCCGGTTGACCTTTCTGATATGAACGAGGGGGATTCGGTATTCCTCTCAGCAGATATGTATGTGGGATTTACGGGAATCAGCCTTTCTGAGATCCAGGCATCTTATACAGGAGATGAGGATGACTGGGAAGTTGTCTATAATCTGACAAAACGACCGGATATTACGGAACGGAAATGGGAGCACAATACATATTCCCTTTCTAAATATGCTGGAAATTCCAAACCGTTATTGTTGAGATTTTATTTCTTTGGACATGATGCGGACAGTGGTGTGGGCTGGTATCTGGATAATCTGGAACTTGACACCGCTGGAAGTGAGATTCCGGAGAAAGTTACCGGACTGAAAGCTGTGGTAGATCAGAAGGGACTTTGCATAAGCTTTGTAAAAGTAGAAGAACCGGATGTAGAGAATTACCGGATCGAGCGAAGAAGCGCAGACAGCGAATTTGAAGAAGTCGCAATGCTGGACAAAGATGCAAAAGAAGAATTCATCAATAACGGAGTGGATAAAACTCACTACCGGATCCTCTGGTATGATGATACCGCAGAGGCAGGAGAAACATATTGGTATCGTGTCCAGGCTGTCGACCTTGGTGGGCAGGAAGGGCCATGGTCAGATGAGATAAAAGTGAAGGTATCATCATATGAAACATCTGTATCATATGAGTTTGATGAGAATGACGGGGGATTTACCTCCGAGATCCTTTCTGGGAAAGCAGATGACTGGGAATGGAGCCATCCGGAAAGACCGGACGATGAATACATGGATTTCATTCTAAAACAGGTATGGGAAAACCTGGAAAAGAACGGCTCCGGAATGTGGGGAACCACAGCGAATGGACTCCTTTCCAAAAAGCAGGATTCCTGCCTGCTTATGCCGGAATTTGAAGTTTCTGAAGGGGATTATTTCTATTTTGATTCTCTTACCACGGAAAGTATTGTGGGTTCCAACCGCATGACGGTGGAAATCAGGGAAGCTGATACGGATGAGTGGTTTACTTTGTTTACAAGAGAAGAGGTGCAGAAAAAAGAGCAGCAGCATGAATGGCAGACACTTTCAAAGAATCTGTCAAAGTATGCAGGCAAAACTGTACAGGTAAGATTCCGCGTGTCAACAGGCACAGATCTTGTTTCTTCTTACGATCTTGGCTGGTTTATTGACAACATTTTTGTGAGCAAAGCGCGTTCAGAATTTTCAGGAAGCAAAGCGTCAAAGTTGATTGCAACAGGTGGAAATGCTGTAAGAAAATATAATACGGCAACCAGATCAAATGCAATCAGAAAAAAAACTGCTGTTTTCGGTGGACAGGAAAATATCTCTGTGCAGGGAGAAGTGACAGAAATTCCGCTGAAGGCAAAAGTGACAGTACTGGAGACAGGAAAGTACACATATGCCAGTGAGATCGATGGAACTTATCATCTGGATCATGCGGTAAATGTGGAGAAACCATATACACTGGAAGTTTCGGCATATGGGTTTGAAACTCAGAGGATCTCTGTAGATCTGAATCAGGATCCGCATCCAAATATTGACTTTGTTCTCAAAGAAGCACCAAAGGCAGTCATTAATGGTATTGTTGAGGATGAAGCAGGAAATCCGTTGGAAAACGCAAAAGTCCGCGTCCTGGAAAATGACAGTATTCCGCTCTTTGAGACGGATAAAAATGGATCCTATACCGGAAATGGTGTATATGCCGGAAACTGTACACTTCGTGTGTTTAAAACAGGCTATATTCCGCAGGAAGTGAAGGTAACCTTGACTGAAGGTGAAAATCAGGTGGATCCAGTACGCTTAAAAGAAATCGGAGACTTTGCCGAAGAAGAAGCGGATTACGGTTTTGTAGTGGAAGAAACCGAAGGAAGCTATCAAACTGTACACTTTACAAGTGGAATGAAAGGCGCAGCTGTATGGTTCCAGTCACCGCATAAAGGAGGAATTCTAAAGAGTGCTGATATTTTCCTCGTTAATAATAATTATTATGGTGGGGATCATGTGGAGATTGGGGTTCTTGGATATGATAAGCAGGGACGTTTAAGAGAACTTGCACCGTTCAGAGAATATGAAAATCTTGTTCCGAATGAATGGAATAAGATTGATCTGACAGAATATTGGATCCAGAGGGATGAACCGGTTTATATTGCAGTTCAGTATGAAAAGGAACTGGCTTCCTGTATGGGTGTATTTTACGACGTGAAAGCTTCAGATAAGGCGAAAGAAAGATCGTTTGTCTATGATGGGGCGTTCACAAAGACAACGGCACTTTCTGTTCCGGGAGCTTATGCGATGAAAGCATCCTGGTATTATCCGAAAAATGCGGAGAAGAATCCAGAATCCAGTGTAGATGGAGGAAACTCTGGTGGGGATACAGGAAATGTTAAACCGACGGATGAAGAAGAGTTTGTATTTGATCCGGAAACCCAGACGATCACAGAGTACAAGGGGGAGAAAACTTCTGTTGTTGTACCAGCTGAGATTAAGGGTGTTCCGGTGAAGAGAATCGGAAATGAGGCATTTAAAGGAGACGGAAAGGATGCTGATAAGCGGCTCCGTACTGTTCGAATTTCTGAGGGAATCGAAGAAATCGGTAAGGATGCCTTTAAAAATAATAATCTTCAGAAAATCTATCTTCCGGATAGCCTGAATGTTCTGGAAGAGGGGGCATTTAAATATCAGTGGAAGACAGGTATGGATGACGATTCTTTGACAGTACGTCTGCCGGAGAACATTCATATTGTAGAGAAATCCGTATTTGAAAGTGCAGGAAGCCCGCTTAAAGTAGAAATGCCCGGAGTTCTAACAATCAGGACAGGAGCGTTTGCAGGAAATAAGTCAGTGGAAGTACAGGCGGATGTTCTGGAAGAGATTGAAGATGGAGCATTCGGAAATACCTCCAGTGTACAGTTTGAATATGCAAAGGTGTATACAGGAGAAAACTCCGTGCTTGAATCAAAAGATGGACAGTATCTGATCAATCCGGCAGTCGTGGAACTGAATATGATCAATGCTAAGGATAAGGAGGATGTCATTAAAATCGGATTAAAGTATGGAGCAGAAAATCCGTATGGAATGACAAGAAATTATCCGGCATCTGATTTCTACAGGATCGGGCAGACGGTCACAGTAAATGCACCTTCGTTCAGAGATAACGGAAAAGTATATGTAAGTAAAGACAAATCGCAGACGTTAACTTTGAAAGAGAAAAATACGCTTGACTTTTACTATTATCTTCTTGAAGCACAGATCAGAATGCCGGTTCTGGAAGGAGATAAGGAAACTGTTGGATTTGTACTTCCGGGTGCTGAGGTGCAGGTGACAGCAGGAGGCTACACCGGAAAAACAGTGGCAGATGAAGCAGGATACTTTTATCTGGAACTTCCGGCAATAAAAGAGGGCGATACGATCTCCTTCACAGTCAATGGACAGGAAGCAGGAAGTACAGCCGCAGAGAAGGCCGGAAATGGTCGCTTCGTTGTAAAAGATCATGTTCTTCTTCGGTATGTTGGCGCGGATGAGAATGTAGAGATCCCGAACTCAATTGGAAACAGCGGAGCAATCACAAAGATTGGCGATTTTGCCTTTTTCGGTAAAAAAATTAATAAAGTAACTCTGCCGGATCAGGTTGAGACTGTTGGTGCCGGTGCATTTATGGGAACAGGACTTCAGGAATTTGGTTGGAATTTAAATGATATCAACAAGGCAGGTTTAAGGATCATTGAGGAGTATGCATTTAAAGATAACGAACTTTCTTCTGTGAAGTTCCCTGAATTAATGCATGCGGTGAGAACTGGTGCGTTTGAAAATAATCAGATCAAAACTCTGGAACTTGGAAAATACACTGGACATATCGGTGACCGCGCATTTAAGAACAACCAGCTGAAGAATCTTATTCTGACAGGCAAGACAGAAGAGATCGGAAAAGAAGCATTTATGAACAATCAGCTGGAAACTCTGGAATTTGCGGCGAGAGTAGCAGGAGCGGAAGAGACATTTGAACTTCCGGAATACAGCTTTGCTGGAAATCGTCTGAGTGAAATTACTCTTCCAGAACTTGTGTCAGGAGTAGAAGAGAGTGCTTTTGCAGATAATGAGGGAGGAAAAGTAACACTCAGGACAGATGTTGAAAGCATTCAGCCGACAAAGACATATGATGTTTTGAGAAGCGATGGAACAAGGCTGACATTGGATCCAGAAACAGACAAACCAGAAACAGACAAACCAGAAACAGACAAACCAGGAACAGACAAACCAGGAACAGACAAACCAGGAACAGATGATCCGGGGCCAGATAAACCAGATCCCGGAAATGGAGGCAATACTGGAGGCGGCGGACATTCCGGCAGCAGAGGAAACAGCTATTCCAGACAAAGTGCAAAATCGGCAGTTCCAGCTGGATATACCGGAGCAGTGCAGACGATACACGGATACATCCTTCCTGCAGGTGTGATGGAAGGAACGTGGCGAAAAGAAAGTGGAACACCATACTGGAACTTATTGGATCAGTTCGGTAATCAGTGTGTTGGAGGCTGGAGACTTGTATATCTGCCTGCGGCATCTGCAAATGGTCAGACAATGCCGTATGGATGGTTCTGGTTTGATGGAAATGGAAGAATGGCAACAGGCTGGATGACAGATGCGTCAGGAAATACATTTTATTTGAATACAGAACAAAATTCCTTAGAGGGCATGATGATGACCGGCTGGCAGAAAATCGGAGAAAACTGGTATTACTTTAAGACAGAGTTTGGTCCGGATATGGGAAAACTTTTGAAGAATACAGTGACTCCGGATGGCTATGCAGTGACCTCTGATGGACGATGGAACGGTATGCCGGCAGTGCATTAAGTATTGAAAGACTTCGTGAGCCATAAAACTTATGGCGCGCGGAGTCTTTTTAGTATTGACAAATCCGTATATTTACAATATAATCCTATTAACATATATGAAAGGTAGGTAATAACTCATGGCAAATATATATACATCCGCAGACCAGCTGATCGGAAAGACTCCGCTCTTAGAGCTCACACAGATTGAAAAATCCGAGGGACTTAACGCGAAGATCATTGCGAAGCTGGAATATTTCAATCCGGCCGGATCGGTAAAGGACAGGATCGCGAAGGCGATGATCGATGACGCTGAGGCGAAGGGAATCTTAAAGGCTGGTTCTACGATCATCGAGCCGACTTCCGGAAACACAGGAATCGGTCTTGCGTCGGTCGCGGCTGCCCGCGGTTACCGGATCATTATCGTTATGCCTGAGACCATGAGCGTGGAGAGACGCCAGCTTATGAAAGCCTACGGCGCGGAACTTGTGCTCACGGAGGGCGCAAAGGGAATGAAAGGCGCGATCGCAAAGGCGGAGGAGCTCGCAAAGGAGATTCCGGGAAGCTTTATTCCGGGACAGTTTGTAAACCCGGCGAATCCGGAAGTTCATGAGAGAACAACCGGACCGGAGATCTGGGAAGATACGGACGGCAAGGTTGATATTTTTGTCGCTGGTGTCGGCACCGGCGGAACCATCACCGGAACCGGAAGATATTTAAAGAAACAGAACCCGAATGTGAAGGTCGTTGCGGTGGAACCGGCAAGCTCTCCGGTATTGAGCCAGGGCAAGGCAGGATCCCACAAGATCCAGGGAATCGGGGCCGGATTTGTTCCGGATGTTCTTGACACGAAGATCTATGATGAGGTTATTGCAGTAGAGAATGATGACGCGTTCGCGGCAGGAAAGTTAGTTGGAAAGAAGGAAGGAGTCCTCGTGGGAATTTCCTCCGGTGCGGCGATATGGGCAGCAATCGAACTTGCGAAGAGACCGGAAAATGCAGGAAAGACGATCGTGGCACTGCTTCCGGATACCGGCGACAGATACCTTTCCACACCGTTATTCGCGGACTAGTACGTTAAAAAATTGTATCATGGATGAAGAAAAGACTGCAGGATTATGCGAAAAGGCGCGCGATCCCGCAGTCTTTTGCGTTGCCGTGTGGATAAAGTGAAAAAGAAATAAAATAGTAATAATTACTATTATTGACTTTTGAGAAGAGATATGGTAGAATACAGACATGAGGAAAACAACGGATGACCGTTGAAAAAAGTACGGATAAACAGAAGAAAAGATAGGCAGACTGAATACGGGAATGCCGAAAATAAAAATTAAGATCTGAAAGGAGACCAGTTTTATGAGCAAATACGCAGGAACAAAAACAGAGAAAAACCTTGAGGCCGCTTTCGCCGGAGAATCCCAGGCAAGAAACAAATATACCTACTTTGCATCCGTAGCAAAGAAAGAGGGATATGAGCAGATCTCCGCATTATTCTTAAAGACTGCTGACAACGAGAAAGAGCACGCAAAAATGTGGTTCAAGGAATTAGAAGGGATTGGCGATACCGCAGCAAACCTTGCGGCAGCAGCAGACGGCGAAAACTACGAGTGGACCGATATGTATGATGAGTTCGCAAAGACCGCTGATGAGGAAGGTTTCCATGCACTGGCAGCAAAATTCCGTATGGTCGGCGAGATCGAGAAACATCACGAAGAGCGTTATCGTGCTCTCCTGAAAAATGTAGAGACAGCTTCCGTATTCGAGAAGAGCGAAGTAAAGGTATGGGAGTGCCGCAACTGCGGACATATCGTGATCGGAACAAAAGCACCGCAGGTATGTCCGGTCTGCAATCACCCGCAGAGCTATTTTGAGGTTCACGCAGAGAACTATTAAAAGTACGGACCAGTTGAAAATAAAAGTCGAAAAAAAAGTGGCCTTCATCCCAGAATCGGGATGAAGACCACTTTTTTATCGTTGGGGAATTCCCATGGAATTTTTGCCTTCAAGTCAATGTCATCTTACGGTCAGCGCAGTAAATGCACAGGCTTGCTGAATAGTTACATCATTTTTATAATTTCTATTTCTGGTAAGCAGCCCGCTCTCCGCCGATATATTTGAGTCTCGTTCTCGCGCATACGACATGGGCGGAGCCGATGGACTGGATCTTCGTGCGGACCGGAACGGCAACATGGCGAAGGTGCATGCCGATCAGGGTATCGCCAATATCGATCCCGGCGTGTGCCTGGATGTATTCCACGGCGCACGGAGATTCAAAACCGTTCCATGCGGCGGTGGAGAAGGAACCGCCGGCCTTTAACTGCGGTTTTACATTCACCATCTCAAGGCCATATTTCTCAGCACATTCTTCCTCGACGATCAGAGCGCGGTTTAAGTGCTCACAGCACTGGGCGGCGAGGTAGAGACCGTGTTTCTTTGTCACATGGGAAAGGGCGGTAAAGACAGCCTGTCCGACTTCGCTGCTGGAGTAGCAGCCGATCGCGTGGGCAGCGATCTCGCTGGATGAGCAGCCCACCACCAGGATCTGCCCCGGTTTCATTGCGGCGGTATTGATCAGCTCCTCGGCGATCGCTTTTGTCTGTTCATAAATTAAGTCAAGGTCCACATCGACGGATGTGGCGATATCTGTTGCGCTCATAGTATTTTCCTCTTTTTGCAGAATGCCCGGAGACTGAAAATACTCCGGGCGGCATATGGTTTCATGGTTAAACGGATCCAGCGGTGCATGCCGCTGTCATGAGGAACGTGTGAACTGGAAATTACTCGAAATGATATTTGTCGAGCAGCTCATGTTTCATATCCCAAAGAGGCTTGGAGAGATCCACATGGACCTCATGCGGGTTTACGAGACGTTTTGTCTCATCCCACAAGGTATTCAGTTCCTCTTTACAGTACTTCTGGATGTCCATGACCTTCGGGGAGTGGTAAATACACTCGCCGTCCTTAAATACCTGGACCGGAAGTTCCCGCATCGTGTAGGTTCCCGGAGCGAGAAGTGTCTTTTTCCAGGTCGCGATCGGGTCAAAGAGCAACAGCGGTTCGTCCTCGTTGAAGGTCTCACCGACGAGACAGATAATGTCCGCGATGACCTTGTGGCTGTCCTTGCCATAAATGCGGTAGGTCGTCTTGTTGCCCGGGTTTGTGATCTTCTCCTCGTTCTCGGAAAGCTTGATCTTCGGGATAAATTTGCCGGTCTTCTTGTCCATGATCGCAGCGAGCTTATAAACGCCGCCGAAGGACGGGCAGTCTTTGGAGGTGATCAGGTTTGTTCCGACACCCCAGGAGTTGATGGTCGCACCCTGGTTCTTTAAGCTTGTGATCAGATTCTCATCAAGATCGTTGGAGGCGGAGATCACAGCGTCTGTGAAACCTTCTGCGTCGAGCATCTTTTTCGCTTCCTTGGAGAGGTAGGCGAGGTCGCCGCTGTCCATACGGATCCCGTAGAAGGTAAGCGGGATTCCGGCTTCGCGCATCTCCTTGAATACCTGGATCGCATGCGGGATACCGGAATTTAAGGTATCGTAAGTATCAACGAGAAGAATGCAGGCGGTCGGGTAGAGCTTTGCGTAGGTACGGAATGCGGTGAGCTCGTCCGGGAAGCTCATGATCCAGCTGTGGGCATGGGTCCCCTTTACCGGAACATCAAACATCTGGCCGCAGAGAACATTGGAGGTACCGATACAGCCGGCGATCATAGCGGCTCTCGCACCGTAGATTCCGGCATCCGGACCCTGGGCACGTCTTAAACCGAACTCCATGACTCCGTCTCCGCACGCTGCATGGACGATCCGGGAAGTCTTTGTTGCGATCAGGCTCTGGTGGTTGATGATATTTAAGATCGCGGTCTCAACAAGCTGGGCCTGCATGATCGGGGCGATGACCTTTACGAGAGGTTCTCTTGGGAACACGACAGTTCCTTCCGGGATCGCGTAGATATCACCGGTGAATTTGAAGGTGGAGAGGTACTCCAGGAAATCTTCCCCGAAGAGTCCTGTGGTGCGGAGATAATCGATATCTTCCTTATCAAAGTGTAAATTTTCGATGTATTCAACAACCTGCTCTAAGCCGGCCGTGATGGCAAATCCGTTTCCATCCGGATTTGTGCGGTAGAATGCGTCGAAGATGACAGTCTCATTTGCATCCTTTGCATGAAAGTAACCCTGCATCATGGTCAGCTCGTAGAGATCTGTAAGCAGCGTCAGGTTTCGTTCGCTCATAATATTTCTCCTTCATGTTTCTCCGCGTCGGATACCGCGCGGAATATTGAACGCAGCGATCCGGCATAGCATCGGACAGGAACTCATACCGGATGATAGCGACAGCGTGAGCACGGTTCATCCCAAAAGAAACGCGCGGCTGTCAAACGTATTGAAGTTGATTATATCAGCTCTTGTGCGAAAAGGCAAATTTTACGTTAAAAAAGTAACGATCAATTAAAAAGAACGTAAAATATGACTAAAAACCTTAGAAAGAAAACCGAACAAAGAGAAAATATGGAAAGAATTCGCAACAGTCGGGGGATTCCCTTGACTTTTAAATACCTTATATTTATAATTGATTTGTCTGTATATCTAAGATGCAGGCGATCATAGAAAAAAGCCATGACGGAGACAGTAGGTTCACAAGCAGAAAGCCAAAGCGAGCCGGGGACGATGGAAGCCCGGTGCTTTTTCGTGAAAGGAAGATCACTCCCGAGCTGGAAGCTGAACCCCGGGTGCGGACCGTGTTCCCGGAAAGTAAGTGTCCCCGGCCTTTTCCGCCGTTAACGGAAACTCATATGTCAGTATGCAGTAATAGGTGGTTAAAAGCGTTATTTCGCCCTGTTCTCATTGGAACAGGGCTTTTTTATTTCTTTATTACCAACCGACGGCACCGGAAAGGCGCCGGGCGGACCTGACATACGACACACAAAAACACGAAGAGCGCGGCAGGGGACCGTCTGCGGAGAGTGCAGAGGGAAGCCGAGGCAACGAGAAAGCCCCGCGCGAAAAAAAGAATTGGAGGAAATGTGTCATGTACGAGAAAGTATCAACAGACCTGAACTTTGTGGACAGGGAAAAAAAGGTTGAGAAATTCTGGAAAGACGAAAAAATCTTTGAAAAAAGTATCGACAGCCGCAGAAAAGGAACCCCATACGTGTTCTATGACGGACCGCCTACCGCAAACGGCAAGCCGCATATCGGACACGTACTTACCCGTGTGATCAAAGACATGATCCCGAGATACCGCACCATGAAAGGATACATGGTTCCGCGTAAAGCCGGCTGGGATACCCACGGACTTCCGGTAGAGCTTGAGGTCGAGAAGCTTCTTGGTCTCGACGGAAAAGAGCAGATCGAGCAGTACGGTGTTGAGCCGTTCATCGAGAAATGTAAAGAGAGCGTCTGGAAATACAAAGGAATGTGGGAGGATTTCTCCAGCACCGTTGGTTTCTGGGCTGATATGGATAATCCGTATGTTACCTACCATGATGACTATATCGAATCCGAATGGTGGGCATTAAAACAGATCTGGGACAAAGGACTCCTCTACAAGGGATTCAAGATCGTTCCGTACTGCCCGCGCTGCGGAACACCGCTTTCCAGCCATGAGGTTGCCCAGGGATATAAGGATGTAAAGGAAAAATCTGCCATCGCCCGCTTCAAAGTAAAAGGCGAGGACGCATATTTCCTTGCATGGACCACAACACCGTGGACTCTTCCGAGCAACGTGGCACTCTGCGTAAACCCGAAAGAGACATACGCAAAAGTAAAGGCCGCAGACGGTTATACCTACTATATGGCAGAAGCCCTGCTTGATGCCGTTCTCGGAAAGCTTGCGGATAAGGAAAACGGAACTCCGGCATATGAGGTTCTTGAGACATGCACCGGTAAGGACCTTGAGTACAAGGAATATGAGCCGTTATTTGATTGTGCGGTGGAGATCTGCGAGAAACAGCACAAGAAAGCATACTTCGTGACATGCGCGGATTATGTTACCCTGACAGACGGTACCGGCGTGGTACACATTGCACCGGCTTTTGGTGAGGACGATGCCCAGGTAGGCCGTCGTTATGATCTCCCGTTTGTACAGCTTGTAGATGCAAAGGGCGACATGACAAAGGAAACTCCGTATGCAGGCGTATTCGTGAAGAAAGCGGATCCGATGGTCTTAAAAGACTTAAAGGAAAAAGGTCTGTTATTCGAGGCACCGGCATTCGAGCACAGCTACCCGTTCTGCTGGCGCTGTGACACACCGTTGATCTACTATGCGAGAGAGTCCTGGTTCATCAAGATGACAGCGGTGAAGGATGACCTGATCCGCAACAACAATAAGATTAACTGGATTCCGGAATCCATCGGTAAAGGACGCTTCGGCGACTGGCTGGAGAACGTTCAGGACTGGGGAATCTCCAGAAACCGTTACTGGGGCACACCTCTTCCGGTATGGCAGTGTGAGTGCGGAAAGATGCACTGCATCGGCAGCCGTGAAGAATTAAAGAAGATGAGCCCGAACTATCAGGATGTTGTAAAGAAATACAGCAAAGAGATGGACGGAGACAAGGGAGAGGTTGAGCTTCACCGTCCGTTTATCGATGATGTAGTGATCACCTGCCCGGACTGCGGAAAAGAAATGCACCGTGTACCGGAGGTTATCGACTGCTGGTTCGACTCCGGTGCGATGCCGTTCGCACAGCATCACTATCCGTTTGAGAACCAGGAGCTTTTCCACAAACAGTTCCCGGCACAGTTCATCTCCGAGGCCGTTGACCAGACAAGAGGATGGTTCTACTCTCTCCTTGCCGAGTCCACGTTGCTCTTTAATGAGCCGCCGTACCAGAACGTTATCGTTCTCGGTCACGTTCAGGATGAGAACGGACAGAAGATGAGTAAGTCCAAGGGAAATGCCGTTGATCCGTTCGACGCATTAAAGACATACGGCGCTGACGCGATCCGCTGGTACTTCTACATCAACAGTGCACCGTGGCTGCCGAACCGTTTCCACGGAAAGGCCGTTATGGAAGGACAGAGAAAGTTCATGGGTACTCTCTGGAATACCTACGCATTCTTCGTTCTCTACGCAAATATCGACAACTTCGACGCAACCAAGTATACACTGGAATACGATAAACTTCCGGTCATGGACAAATGGCTGTTATCCAAGTTAAATTCTACTGTTAAGGCAGTGGATGACGACCTTGCGAACTACCGCATCCCGGAGGCTGCAAGAGCACTCCAGGAGTTCGTGGATGACATGAGCAACTGGTATGTAAGAAGAAGCCGTGAGCGTTTCTGGGCAAAGGGCATGGAGCAGGATAAGATCAATGCTTACATGACTCTCTACACAGCTCTCGTGACGATCAGTAAGGCAGCAGCTCCGATGATCCCGTTCATGACAGAGGAGATCTACCAGAACCTGGTAAGATCCATCGACAAGACGGCTCCGGAGAGCATCCACCTCTGCGACTTCCCGACCGTTGATGAGGCACATATCGATGCCGAGCTGGAAGCGAAGATGGATGAAGTATTAAAGATCGTTGTTATGGGACGTGCGGCAAGAAATACCGCAAACATCAAGAACCGTCAGCCGATCGCCAGAATGTTCGTAAAGGCACCGGAGAAGCTTCCGGAGTTCTACCAGGAGATCATCGAGGACGAGTTAAATGTGAAGTCCGTAGAGTTCACAGATGACGTCAGAAACTTCACATCCTACACCTTCAAGCCGCAGCTTAAGACCGTAGGACCGAAGTACGGCAAACAGCTCGGAAACATCAAGAAAGCTCTCGCTGAGTTAGACGGAAACGCTGCAATGGATACCTTAAACGAGAAGGGCGCTCTGACCTTCAACTTTGACGGAAATGAAGTCGTTCTCACAAAGGATGACCTTCTGATCGATATGGCGCAGACAGAAGGTTATGTATCCGAGGCAGACAACACCGTGACCGTTGTTCTCGATACAACATTGACACCGGAGCTTCTCGAGGAAGGTTTCTACCGCGAGATCGTCAGCAAGATCCAGACGATGCGTAAAGAGGCCGGATTCGAGGTTATGGACCACATCTACGTTTACGTTGACAAGAATGAGAAGATCGCAGATCTGATCAAGAAGTACGCAGACGAGTTAAAGAGTGAAGTCATGGCCGACAGCATCACGCTCGGCGAGATGACTGGATATACAAAAGAGTGGAACATCAACGGTGAAGATGTTGTACTCGGTGTCGCGAAAGTGACAAAATAGACGGATGACAACAGGAAAAAGTTCCGCAGCGCGGGGATTTCATGAACAATATTTATGGACAGACCCGCAATGCGGAACCTTCCTGTAAATAAGGGGTTCACATGGACCGGATCATAGACGCGGCCTGAAGAGGCATGGCGCGGGATCCGGCCATTAAGAGAGTATAAAGGAGGACTTTAGGGGTGAGTCAGACAATTAACAAGGATGAACTGAAGAAGACCATTGTGTTCAACGTAAAGAGCATCTACCGCAAAACGATCGACGAGGCGACTCCGGCTATGGTTTACCAGGCTGTCGCACTTGCAGTCAAGGACATGATCATCGACCGTTGGATCGCGACTCATAAAGAGTACGACAAGCAGGATGCGAAGATCGTTTACTACATGTCCATGGAGTTCCTGACCGGTCGTTTTCTCGGAAACAATATCATCAGCCTCTGTGAGCAGAAGGAAATCGAGGAGGCACTCTCTGAACTGGGCTTTGACCTGAATTCCATTGAGGATCAGGAACGGGATCCGGCACTCGGAAACGGCGGTCTTGGACGTCTTGCGGCGTGCTTTTTGGATTCCCTTGCATCTTTAGGCTATCCGGCATATGGCTGCGGCATCCGTTATCGTTATGGAATGTTCAAACAGCAGATCCGTGACGGATATCAGATCGAGGTTCCGGACGAGTGGTTAAAGGACGGCTATCCGTTTGAGATCCGCCGTGCAGAGTATGCGACGGAGGTTAAGTTCGGCGGTTATGTGGAGACTGAGTGGGACGGAAAGAGAAATCATTTTGTACAGAAGGGCTACCAGTCTGTTATGGCAGTTCCATATGATATTCCGATCGTGGGATACGGCAACAATGTCGTAAACTCCTTGAGAATCTGGGATGCACAGCCTGTGAACACCTTCAACTTAAGCGAGTTCGACAAAGGTGACTACCAGAAAGCCGTTGAGCAGGAGAATCTGGCAAAGACCATCGTTGAAGTCCTTTATCCGAATGATAACCATTATTCCGGAAAAGAGCTTCGCTTAAAACAGCAGTATTTCTTTATTTCTGCCAGTGTTCAGCGTGCCATCAAAAAGTACAAGGAAAAGCATGACGATATCCATAAATTCTATGAGAAGGCATCCTTCCAGTTAAACGATACACATCCGACCGTTGCTGTCGCTGAGTTAATGCGTATCTTACTTGACGAGGAGAACTTAGAGTGGGATGAGGCCTGGGAGATCACCACAAAGACATGTGCCTACACGAACCACACGATCATGGCGGAAGCTCTTGAAAAATGGCCAATCGAGCTCTTCTCCCGCCTTCTTCCGCGTGTTTACCAGATCGTTGAGGAGATCAACCGCCGCTTCGTTGCCCAGATCCAGCAGAGATATCCGGGCGACAACGAGAAGATCCGCAGAATGGCGATCATTTACGACGGACAGGTCCGCATGGCTTACCTCGCGATCGTCGGCAGCTTCTCCGTAAACGGCGTTGCGAAGCTCCACACAGAGATCCTTGAGAAACAGGAGCTTCGTGATTTCTATGAGATGATGCCGGAGAAGTTCAACAACAAGACGAACGGTATCACCCAGAGACGTTTCCTTCTTCACGGAAACCCGCTCCTTGCAGACTGGGTAACCGACAAGATTGGAAACGAGTGGATCACCGACCTCTCCAATATCAAAAAACTCTCTGTCTATGTGGATGACGAGAAGTGCCAGCAGGAGTTCATGAACATCAAGTACCAGAACAAGATCCGTCTTGCGAAGTACATCAAGGAACACAACGGAATCGACGTTGACCCGCGTTCCATCTTCGATGTTCAGGTAAAACGTCTGCATGAGTACAAGAGACAGCTCATGAACATCCTTCATGTGATGTATCTCTACAACCAGTTAAAAGATAACCCGAATATGGATATCGTTCCGAGAACCTTCATCTTCGGCGCAAAGGCAGCTGCCGGATATAAGCGCGCGAAGCTGACCATCAAGCTCATCAACAATGTAGCAAACGTGATCAACAACGATAAGTCCATCGGCGGCAAGTTAAAAGTCGTATTTATCGAAGATTACCGTGTATCCAACGCAGAGCTGATCTTCTCTGCCGCTGATGTCAGCGAGCAGATCTCCACAGCCAGCAAGGAGGCATCCGGTACCGGCAACATGAAGTTCATGTTGAACGGCGCTCTGACGATCGGAACCATGGACGGTGCGAACGTCGAGATGGCGGAGGAAGTCGGCAAGGACAACATGTTCATCTTCGGAGCGTCCGCAGATGAGATCATCAACCTTGAGAACAACGGTGGCTACAACCCGATGGATATCTTCAACAATGACCAGGATATCCGCCGTGTTCTGATGCAGCTGATCAACGGTTACTATTCTCCGCAGGATCCGGAGCTGTTCCGCGATATCTACAACTCCCTGCTCAATACCCAGAGCAGCGACCGCGCGGATACTTACTTCATCTTAAAGGATTTCCGTTCCTACGCGGAAGCTCATAAGAAGATCGACCAGGCATATCGCGATGAGAAGTGGTGGGCAAGAACCGCGATGTTAAATACGGCTTCTTCCGGCAAGTTCTCTTCCGACCGTACGATCGAGGAGTATGTAAAGGATATCTGGCATCTTGAGAAGATCAAGGTAGAGCTGTAACCCGACACTTAAAATATTACGTAACTGTTCAGTACCCTCACACCTACAGAAACCTCCCCCGGAGATTTCCTTCGGATGCATGGCAGGTTACGAGCAAAAATCCATTCCAGATCGGCTTCGCCGATGGGATTTTTGCCTTCCGTCCCATGTTTTATTACGGTCAGCGCAGCAAGTGCGCAGACCTACTGAATAGTTACAATATTACTAACATAAAAGAATCACCCGCTTCATACACTGGAAATATCACGGTGTATGAGGCGGGTTTTTTTTATGAAACGATTTTTTATGCTCCTGTTCGCGATGGTCATGATCCCCTATGTGACGACTCTCGCGTGGACAGGCAGGATCCGGACGGATGTGGGGGAGAGCATTCCGACAGAGGAGTTTCTCGTGGGGATGGTGGCGGCGGAGATCCCGGCGGAATATGGGATCGAGACAATGAAGGCGCAGGCCGTGCTCGCAAGGACGTATGTGTACCGGATCGTGGATCCCGGGATCGGTGGGGAAAACACGGACGATCCGGGAAGTGCGGATCCGGGAACAGACAGCGGCGCCGGAGCTGCGGGATGGGGAAAACGGAGCAGGACTCTGGACCGGGACCTTATGGAGGAAGAGTTGGACATCGACTGCCTGAGTGTACGGGAGATGGAGAAAAAGTGGGGAAACGAACATTTTGAGGAGTACTATGAGAAGGTCCGCAGGGCGGTCCGGGAGACGGAAGGACTTGTCGCGGAGTATGACGGGGAACTGATCGAGCCGTTCTACTGTCTCGCGTCGGCAGGAAAGACGAGAGAGCTGGCGGCGTATCCGTATCTTTCTTCTGTGGAGAGTCCGGGGGATCTGGAAACGGAAGGATTTTTATATGTCCGGACGTTCACGGAAAGCGAGTTTGCGGACAGGATCGGGCGGATCGGCGGACCGCAGCCGGCTGCGGACGGGATCGCGGAGAAGATCCAGATCATCGAGCGGGACAGTGCCGGATATGTAAAAAGGGCGCAGATCGGAAATATGGACTATACAGGAGATGAGGTCCGGGATTCCCTGGGACTTTCGTCATCATGCTTTTATTTTTCCTCCGCGGACGGAAAGATCCGGGTATCCTCGAAAGGGATCGGCAGCGGATACGGATTTTCGCAGGCTGGGGCGGACGCCATGGAGAGAGAGCAGGGGAGTGCGTTTCAGGAACTGCTGAAATATTATTTCCGGGGGATCGAAATCGTGAAGATCGCGGAGTAGAGGATCTGGCATGAATGACTCTGCTCCTTTTTTATCAGGATTGCGTGCTGCTGGCACGATGTGCTAATGATGCGCGTTTGCGCGAAGCTGAAGAATGCTGCAAACGACTGTGCCCAGTGCAGGAATGTGCCGGGGCATATGTTCTGTTGTGAGCATTGTGCGGTCTGTCCGGCAAATGTGCAGACTTGCTGAATTATCGCAGAATTTTTTGCTTTTGTGAATAACTTTATCATCACGGGTAAAAATATAACCGAGGTGATAAACGTGAAAGAAAAAGGAAATCAGCTGTTCAGGGACAAATTTGTCCTTGTCATGCTCGTGCTCGGCCTGCTGACTATTGTTGCGGCAGCAGGAGTTGTGAGGATCCAGAAGGGGAGAGAAAATATCGAAAAGAGTCCCTATCTGGAGATCGAAGATCCGGACCATGTGATCGCGGGGGATTCCAACGCAGGCGCAGAGTCCGGAGGGGATACTTTGGCCGGGGAACTGGCGGCATTAAAAGATGAAACCAGAAACGTGGAAAATACCGGAGATGGCAGAAATGCTGCGCTTGCGGAAAATGAGGCGGGAACAGGCACGGATCCTGCTGCCGCTGCCCCGGGCATTTCTGAGGATACCGGTCTTGCGGATGCGGCAGGCGGAGCCGGGGCTGCATCGGATCGTTCCATGGCGGAAGCCGGAGCTGCCGTCACGGAGTCCCTGGTGCTCGACTTTGCCGATACGGACAAGCTCGCCTGGCCTGTAAACGGGAACATCGTTCTCGGCTACAGCATGGACACCACGACATATTTTCCGACGCTGGACCAGTATAAAGTCAACCCGGCAAATGTGATCCAGAGCGAGGTGAGCACCCCGGTATCGGCCCCTGCGGACGCCAGGATCGTCTCTGTGGGGACGAATGAGGAGATCGGAAACTATGTCGATCTCGACTTTGGAAACGGCTACACAGCCGTCTGCGGTCAGTTAAAGGAGATCCCGGTCGTGGAAAACGAGTATGTCCACCGGGGCGACCTTTTAGGCTATGTCGCGGAGCCGACGAAATACTATACGGTGGAAGGAACGAATGTGTTCTTCGAATTCTTAAAAGACGGCGTGCCGGTGGATGCGCTGGATTTTCTGGAGTGAGCGGGATGGATCACCCCGGTCAGTGTCATACCTGTGCCCACGAATCAATCCGGTTATGGATGCGCAGGGAAGAGACAGTGTGCGGCAATAAAATAAAGAGGAGTTTTGTGGAAGAGCTTTCAGGGAGAAATTTCTGAAGGCTCTTTTTCGCAGTGGAAAGATCCCATTTTTGATTTTGTGCATACCATAATATCAGAACAAAGAAAGGAGACATCCGCATATGAATTGCAGAAATTCTGATCTGCCGGATACCGCCCGGACTTCTCCCTGCGGCTGCGGCAGACTTCCATCTGATATTTCCGGCCCGGGACCTGTCGTCCGTCCGGTGTCCCGTGCCTGCTTTGACGGCAATGATCCGATATTTCCGGTAGGAATGGGCTACGTCCCGGTGCAGATGTGGGGAACCACATATCCGTTAGCCAGAGGCTTTGTCCGGGGGACGATCTTCCCGACTCTGGATCTTCCATTCGCGATGGGGAGGTGCAGAAGATGAAAGAATTCTATCGATGCAGTATGATGCCGGGAATGCCGGCAGAACCGATCCGTGATCCGCGCCTGTCTGCTCAGAATGTCGTGCCGGCGTGCGGCAGCTGTCAGGGCGGTGGAGACATGATATTTCAGGATAAAGAGGCACTGATGCGCCAGATCATGGAGGCAGGATTTGCGATGGATGATGTGGTCCTGTTCCTGGACACTCATCCGGAAAATCAGGATGCACTCCGCTATTACCAGGCTGTCCGCGACATGCGAAATCAGGCCATTGCCGCCTATGAAAGCCAGTTTGGACCATTGAGATATGCCGATGTGACATCCTCATCCTGGGACTGGGTAACTGAAAAATGGCCGTGGGAAGGAGGATGTTAAGATGTGGGTCTATGAAAAAAGACTGCAGTTTCCGGTGAATATTAAGGAGCCGAATGCGAAGATGGCACAGTTTATCATGAGCCAGTACGGTGGACCTGACGGCGAGATGGGTGCGTCCATGCGCTATCTCTCCCAGCGCTACTCAATGCCGTATGGGGAGCAGAAAGCGGTTCTGACGGATATCGGAACGGAGGAGCTCGCCCATCTGGAGATCGTCGCGGCGATCGTTCACCAGCTCACGAGAAACTTAACAGCGGAGGAGCTGGAAGCGCAGGGATTCGGCCCGTACTATATCGACCATACCACGGGGATCTGGCCCCAGGCAGCCGGCGGCGTGCCGTTTAATGCCTGCGAATTCCAGTCGAAGGGTGATCCGATCACCGATCTGTTTGAGGACCTTGCTGCGGAACAGAAAGCCCGGAGCACCTACGACAACATCCTTCGTGTCGTGACGGATCCAGATGTCTGCGAACCGATCCGTTTCCTCAGAAAACGCGAGATCGTCCATTTCCAGCGCTTCGGCGAAGCACTCCGCGGCCTCCAGGACCGGCTCGATTCCAGAAATTTCTATGCGTTCAATCCGAGCTTCGATCCGGCACCGGTGAGGGCAGGAAATTCACGGTAGAAGAATAGAAAAAGAGATCCCGTTCCTTTTCCATAAAATTTATGGGAGGAAGGGATCTCTTTTCTCGTCAAGGGTCAGACAGGACTACATCTTGCACTGGAAGGAATCACAGTCGGTACATTCCTTTTTTGTAGGATTGAGCTCATGCGTTCCTACATGGATGCGGTCTAAGGTGCAGTAATCCACATTTTCCGCATGATGCACGCAGTTATGGATCGAGCACTGGATGCTGTCGTTCTTTTCCTGATTCATCATTTCTCACCACCTTTTTCTGGGATGGTATCAGTATAACCGGACGGCAGAAAATGATGCTGGAAGAAAATGACAGGAATTTATGCGACAGTCTGGAAAAAGCCATTTGAACCGGAATCCAATAACTTAAGCATTTCCTGTTTTCTTATAGGAACCGGAAAAATATTTCATGATATCACGTCTCGTGATAATTCCGATAAAGGATTTATTGTCATCGAGTACCGGGACAAAGTTCTGCTGCATCGCCTTGTCCAGCAGATCTTCCATTTTCGCACCGGCATTTACCGGGCTGTTGTCCTGACGGCGCTTTACTTCCATGATGGAGATCAGCTCCATATCCTTTAAACTCTGGTTCATATGGCTCTTCATGTACCAGAGCAGATCACCTTCCGTCAGCGTTCCGGCATACCGTCCTTGTTTCGTAAGGATCGGCAGGGCGGAGTAGCGGTGCGCTTCCATCAGGTCGATCGCTTCTCTCAGGTTCGCATCAGAATAGATAAATGCCACATCACTCTTTGGTGTCAGAAAAAACAGAATATTCATGTGTCTCTCCTTTAATATCCAAGATCTTCATTGATAAATACCATTTCAACTTCCATTCCGGTACAGGGGCGTTCTAAGATCAGGATCGCGTTACAGATCCTCTCCGGACTGTTGCAGTCATAGCACTTTTTGTCATCGGACACGACGCAAGGAGTCTTCTTGTTAAAACGCGCCGCGTTCTTTGGACAGGCGATATTTCGTGCGCGATCCATTGCGGAGGACAGATCCGGCGCGATTTTATTTTTCCCGATCACATAGTATACTCGTTTCGGTCCAAATAAGCTCTCGGAAAGACGGTTTCCGGTCCCGTCGATGTTGATGATCTGGCCGGTCGCGGCAGCGGCGTTGGCACTCAGGATATATACGGTGGAATCTTTCGCCTTGATCCTTGCATCCGGTCCCTGTTCCCAGTGCCAGATCACTTCGTTGTCTTTTCCGAGGATCTCAAAGAGATTCATCTCTTTTGCGGTGATAGAGCCGCCAAAGCCGACCTTCTCGCCCTTGATCTGGTTACTCAGATAAGCGGCAGCTTCCTCCTTTGTCTCGAAATATGATGTATGAAAACGATGGTTTTCAAAGTTCTTTTTTAATACTGCGTAATCCATAGGTTCTCGATGTTCCTCCTTCGGGTACAGGCGGCAGCCGCCGCCGGGTCAGTGGCGCAAAAACCGGTCCAAAAGAAGCAGCGGATCAGCTTTTTCTTGCGTAAATAGAGTCATGATACTTCACCATGACTCATCTATAGACAGTATAGCATAAATTGTAACAAAAAGAGGGAAGAAAACATGAATTATTTGTGAAAAAAATTGAAATAAGTCATAGCGTATGGAAATAGGTTTCGGTCTGGAGCTCTTTGGATGGGTGATTTTGATATCATATTGACATTTAAAAAAAATAGAATATGATGTAGGCAGCTAAGAAATGTGGTGAACTTTTCTCATGCGACGCAAAAACCCCAGAGGCTGCCACCTCTGGGGTTTTCTTGTATTAATGAAAACTATGATAGACATAAAAAGAAGCTGTATGGAATTCCATACAGCTTCATGACCTGTCCGGGAATCGAACCCGGGTTTACGCCGTGAGAGGGCGTCGTCTTGACCGCTTGACCAACAGGCCGGAATCGAGGCGACAAGATTCGAACTTGCGACCTCTGCGTCCCGAACGCAGCGCTCTACCAAACTGAGCCACGCCTCGATGTCTTTAAGGCTTTGTGTTTTGTGCTGTTCACCAGCGACTCGTATATAATAGCATGACCTTGAAAAAAATGCAAGCGTTTTTTTGAAAAAATTTCAATTTTTTGAAAAAAAGTTTTTTCGGCGAATCTTCCGGGATCAAGAAAAACCTCACAAAGCCTTATTTTATAAGGAAAAACAGCAATCGATGGGTATGGGAATCATGCGCTGCGAGCAGGAAGAAAAATGTCCGGAAAGTTCACAGAAACCAAAAAAATCGAAAAGAAACATGAAAATTCAATTCAAAGATCGATAAGAACACTATGACCTTGACGGCAGATCCTAAATGCAAGCAATATGAAGATGCAAAAATCATATTTCAGTACAGTCTGTTATACAGAACTGTAGTTCAAGCGATTGATGGAACGAATAAAAAGGCTGCCGCATTTCTACTCCTGCGGCAGCCTCAAAAAGAGGAGATTTATATTGTAAATGTTTTTGAAACAAAAGGGAGGGACCGACAGAACGCTCTGCCGGTCAAGTATGAAAAAGTATATCTTGTTCCAGGCTTGCTGTCCTGTTACGCTTTACAGGATACTGGAAAAATGTGTCGAAATATTGTGTTTGATGTGAAAAAATTGTGAAATCGCTGTAGGATAGAATGCTCACCTGGAAGGAAGCTCCTTTTTTCGGGTATGAGTTTTCTGGAGTGGAAATTCCGGAGAGAACGAAGGCGGGGAGGATCGTGTAGATCAAGACTGATAAATTTATAACAATTTCTCCCTCCAAAACAGTTGCAGGAACGATATAATTGGTATAAAATATAGGTGTTTCTGCGATGATAGTACCAATATCAAAGCGTTAGACGGAAAGCTCCGTTCCAACCGCAGAAAATGATTGCATTTATAAAGAACGCAGGAAGCTTCCGTTTGGAGCTGGCTCCTGCAGTCACGCAATAAAGGAGAAAAAATCATGAGCAAAAAGCCAGTAGTGTTAATGATCCTCGATGGTTACGGACTGAATAAAACACATGAAGGAAATGCGGTATATGAGGCGAAGAAACCGGTGATGGACCGCTTAATGAAGGAGTGCCCGTTTGTGGAAGGTCAGGCCAGCGGACTTGCTGTCGGACTTCCGGAGGGACAGATGGGAAACTCTGAGGTCGGACACCTGAACATGGGCGCAGGCCGCATTGTTTATCAGGAACTGACAAGAATCACAAAGTCTATCCAGGACGGCGATTTCTTCAAGAACGAAGAGTTCCTTGCAGCTGTTGAGAACTGCAAGAAGAATAACTCCGCGCTTCACCTGTTCGGACTCTTATCCGACGGCGGCGTACACAGCCATATCACACATGTTTACGGACTTTTAGAGCTCGCAAAGAGAAACGGTCTCGACAAAGTATTCGTTCACTGCTTCTTAGACGGCCGTGACACTCCGCCGGCATCCGGAAAGGATTTTGTCGCAGCTTTAGAGGAGAAGATGAAAGAACTCGGTGTCGGCAAGGTGGCATCCGTTATGGGACGTTACTATGCGATGGACCGTGACAACCGCTGGGACCGTGTGGAGCTTGCGTATAAGGCACTGACAGCAGGCGAGGGCAATAAGGGAACATCCGCGACGGAACTGATTCAGGCGTCCTACGATGACGGAAAGACAGATGAGTTCGTTGTTCCGGCTGTCGTGACAGGAGAAGATGGAAATGCCATCGGAACCATTAAGGACAACGATTCCGTGATCTTCTTCAACTTCCGTCCGGACCGCGCAAGAGAGATGACCCGCGCATTCTGTGATGACGAGTTTACAGGATTTGCGAGAGCGAAGAGGATCAAGACCACCTATGTATGCTTTGTTGATTACGATGAGACGATCCCGAACAAACTTGTCGCATTCAAGAAAGAGACGATCAAGAATACTCTCGGTGAGTTCCTTGCTGCCCACGGGAAGACTCAGGCGAGAATTGCTGAGACAGAGAAATATGCCCACGTTACCTTCTTCTTCAACGGCGGCGTTGAGGAGCCGAATACGGGTGAGGACCGTATCCTTGTGAAGTCCCCGAAGGTCGCAACCTATGACCTTCAGCCGGAGATGAGCGCACCGGCCGTTTGTGAGAAGCTGACAGACGCGATCCGCTCCGGAAAATATGATGTTATCATCGTAAACTTTGCAAATCCGGATATGGTAGGCCACACAGGCGTTGAGAACGCAGCGGTCAAGGCCATCGAGGCTGTCGACGAGTGCGTTGGAAAAGCAGTTGAGGCAATCAAAGAGGTTGATGGCGTGATGTTCATCTGTGCTGACCACGGAAACGCAGAGCAGCTGATCGACTACAAGACAGGAGAGCCGTGGACCGCTCACACAACAAACCCGGTTCCGTTCATTCTTGTAAACGCGGGCGAGGGCTACGGCCTCAGAGAGGGCGGCTGCCTCGCGGATATCGCTCCGACCCTGATCGAGCTTATGGGAATGGAACAGCCGAAAGAGATGACTGGTAAGTCTCTGCTTGTGAGAAAGTAATAAAGGCTGGTGTGTTGTAAAACAGCGGCAGAAAATATGAAGAATGGTTCCGGCAGTGTGGACGCAGAGAGTCTGTATGCCGGGACTATTTTTTTGTGCACACTTGACATAAGGATTCCCGGCGCATTAAGATGAAGGAAATGATTTCGGACAGGACAGAAGGAGAGCAGTATGGAACAGGAAACAAGAATCGCGGTAGTGGGAATTATTGTGGAAGATAAAGAGGCTGTGGGGGAGATCAACAGAATCCTTCACGATTACAGCCCGTATATTATCGGAAGAATGGGACTTCCGTACGAGAAGAAGCAAGTGAACATCATCAGCGTCATCGTTGATGCCCCGTCTGACTGGATCAATGCGCTTTCAGGGAAGCTTGGAAAGATCAAGGGGATCAGCGCGAAGGTGATGTATTCGAAGAACGGGCAGTAGGGAGAAACTATGATCGAAAAAATCAAGATCCGCGGCGCACGGGTCCATAACTTGAAAAATATTGATGTGGACGTTCCTTTAAACAAGATCGTCGCCATCGGCGGAGTCTCTGGTTCGGGAAAATCATCCCTGGCTCTGGGTGTCCTCTACGCGGAAGGTTCCAGGCGCTACTTAGAGGCGCTCTCCACCTACACGAGACGCCGTATGACCCAGGCGGCGAAGGCACAGGTGGATGAGGCACTCTATGTCCCGGCGGCGCTGGCGCTTCACCAGAGGCCTGGGATCCCGGGGATCCGCAGTACCTTCGGAACAGGAACGGAGCTTTTAAACAGCCTGCGTCTCATGGTGTCGAGACTGGCGAGCCACCGATGTCCGAACGGACATTATATCGAACCAACCCTTCTTGTGGCGGCGGGAAAGGAACTCTCCTGTCCGAAGTGCGGGGAAAAATTCTACGCCCCGTCGGCGGAGGAACTGGCCTTCAACAGCCAAGGCGCCTGCAGGACATGCGACGGAACGGGAATCGTACGCACTGTTAACCGTGCGGCCCTGGTGCCGGATGAATCCCTTACCATCGATGAGGGCGCGGTAGCTCCGTGGAAATTCCCTCATGTGGTCCCTGATGACGGACGTCTGCCGGGAGATGGGGGTGCGGACGGACGTGCCATTTAAGGATCTCACGGAGAAGGAAAAGAACATTGTATACAACGGACCGGCGGAGAAAAAGCACATCTTTTACCATGCCAAGAACAGCAATCAGGCGGGTGAGCTTGATTTTACTTATTATAATGCGGTCTACACGGTGGAGAATGCCCTGACGAAGGTAAAAGACGAAAAGGGCATGAAGCGAGTGGAAAAGTTCTTAAAACAGGACATCTGCCCGGATTGCGGCGGTTCCAGACTCTCGGAGGCAGCGAGAGCGCCGAGGCTCCGGGGAATCTCCCTGGATGAAATGTGCCGAATGCCATTAAATGACCTCACGGAGTGGGTCCGCAGTGTGCCGTGGTCTCTTCCGAAGGAGATGCGCCCGATGGCGGAGAATATCTGCGCGTCGTTTCTAGAGGTGGCAAAGCGGTTATTAGACCTTGGGTTGGGATATCTCTCCCTGGACCGCGCCGCATCTACACTCTCCACTGGGGAACGCCAGAGAATGCAGCTCGCGAGAGCCGTGAGAAACCGCACGACGGGTGTCCTCTATGTGCTGGACGAGCCGTCTATCGGTCTTCACCCGTCGAATATCGAGGGACTCACCGGTGTCATGCATGACCTGATTGCAGACGGAAACTCCGTAGTTCTCGTGGATCATGACGTCCAGATCTTAAAGGAGTCTGACTGGATGATCGAGATGGGACCGGAAGCCGGGGCTGGCGGCGGAACCGTCATTGCGGAGGGGACCATCGGGGAGATCGAAGAATCGGGAAAGTCGGTATTGGGACCGTTCCTATCCGGAAAAGCGGATACCTGCACGAGAGTCCGGGCGAATCGGGAGAATATGTTTGAGTATGGAAAAATCCATATCTCCACCGGAAATATCCACACGGTAAAACCTTTGTCTGCGGATATCCCGAAAGGTCGGATGACCGTGGTCACAGGAGTTTCCGGCTCCGGAAAGACGACTTTCGTCTTAGAGAGTCTGATCCCGGCGTTATCCGCCATGATTCACGGCGAAAAACGTCCGGAACACGTCCATGAGATCCAGGCGGAGGGGATCCGTCAAGTGAAGCTCATCGACGCGGCACCCATCGGCACGAATGTCCGCTCCACGGTGGCGACCTATGCGAATGTCCATGATGAGCTGCGAAAGATCTTTGCGAGAACACCGGACGCGAACCGTCTTGGGTATAAGACCGGGGATTTCTCCTACAATACGGGAAAACTCCGCTGCCCTGGATGTGACGGAACAGGCGTGATCAGCCTGGATGTCCAGTTCCTGCCAGACGTGGAGATCCCGTGCCCGGACTGCCGCGGATCGAGGTACGCGAAGGAGGCGAATCTCGTGAAGCACACGGATAAAAGGGGAGTTTCCCATTCCCTGCCGGAATTTATGGATATGGATATCAATACGGCGCTGGAGAATTGCAGGGATATGAAGATTGTCTCCCAGAGACTGTATGTATTAAAGGATTTAGGACTTGGCTACTTGACTCTGGGCGAGGAGACCCCGAGTCTCTCCGGCGGCGAGGCCCAGCGACTGAAACTCGCAAGCGAGATGGGAAAAGCCCAGGAGGACACGGTCTTCGTCTTCGATGAGCCGACGATCGGTCTTCACCCGGCGGATGTCCAGGTTCTCCTCGGTGTATTCCAGACGCTGATTGAAAACGGAGCCACCGTCCTTGTCATCGAACACGACCTGGATGTGATTAAAAATGCCGACTACATCATCGACATGGGCCCTGGCGGCGGAGAACAGGGCGGCCGGATTGTTGCGTGTGGGACGCCGGAGGAGATCAAAAATGTGAAAGAAAGTGTGACGGGGAGATACCTGTAAGGTGGAGTACATATAATACAAGATATTTAGACGAAGTTACTTGTAAATAAAAATATATCCGCTATAATATACTCAATGAGTATATTATAGCGGAGGATCAATGGAAAACAAAGAAATATTAAAAGAACTTAGAAGCATTATGGGACTAAATCGTCGGGAATTTGCAGAGTATTTTTGCATCCCATACAGGACAGTGCAGGAATGGGAACTTGCACATCGGAATATGCCGGATTATCTGTTAAGATTGATGTTGTATAGTGAGAAGCTGCGGAGTGAGAATAAATTTTATAGTGCCAGTAAAAATGTTTCTATTATTCAAGATGAATTCGGGAAAAATATCGTAATTATAAACGATATACGGTTTAAGGGAAAAAGAAATATCGATTGGGAAGAAGTTGAAAAATATTTAAAAGAATATATTGGAGAGTGTTACGAGATAGCAGAGTCATCAGAAAAAATATATATTGGAAAAGAATTCCCTGATGAATTTGCAAACGCAAAAGATGCTCGTGGTTTAAAGGGGGCAAATGCAAAGGCAAAAGCTAACGCGGCACAGGCAATTAAGGAATTAATACAAATAGCAGAGAATAAATCAGAATTTCCAGATTATGGAGATAGACATGGAAATAGAGCTAAAAATGGTTGGTATCGTTATGATGTACGATTTGGTCTGCCTGTTTACGAAGAAAATGGCACCTTGATTCGCTATAATATTTTCTCAGCAAGAATGCTTGTGCGGCACGATGCAGATGGAAAAATGTATCTTTATGATATTTTGCGCACAAAAAAAGAAGCGAGCAACCCGCTTGAGTAATAATACTGTACGGTCGCAAAACCCGCTTCTTTTTGTCATTCTAACATTGAATAAAAAAAATGTCAAGGATTTATACATCTTGAGTTTCCGTACTTTTATCCACTCTCCCCTGCTTTCACAGGCTCTGCTATAAACAACTGTGAACTACCCATTGTCTTAAGCCAATGGGTTTCCTGCTTCATCGACCTCGTAACCTACTATCTCCACAGGCGTTAATTTGGGCAGTCCCTGCCCTATATATTTCTTTATGCTATTTGTCTTAATCCTTCTGTCAGTATATTTTTCGCGGCATTGATATCCCTGTCATGTTCTGCTCCGCATTTCGGACATATCCATGTCCTCACTGACAAATCTTTTG
>NZ_JAWQDE010000009.1:0-143437 GCF_036318045.1 Clostridium sp. CM74B_53
AAGGTTTGGACAACTTTGTCTGGGGATCCTGTCGCTTTTAGTAATACAAGTGCTGTCGATATTTGTTCTTGTGTGTACCTCATAACATGTCAGGCATTACACAGTCCAACTTTTCGTCCGCATGCCCTTTGGAGAAGTGGAATTTAAATTTTCATTTTAGGGTCCACTGCGTTTATGAAGTATTAACTTGTGGTGAAACGTAAAATATGCTATGATTTGGATAGAGAATATGGCATGTGCAGAAGCACAGAAAGACAAATGAAAAAATCTGGCAGCCTATTGGGCATCATGTCCAGAGGCTGCTTTTTTTAATTAGAAATGATGTATATATAAATGAACAGGAACCTGCAAGGAAAAGGAGAAGTATGCCGGAGCAGAAAGAAATTTATGTTACAAAGATTAAAGTTAATAAAGTAAGACATTTACAAAATTTAGAAATTTCATTGTCTTCAAATGAAAAAAAACATTTGATTCTTACCGGAAAGAATGGGTCTGGAAAAACAAGTCTACTGGATGCGATCTCGGTTTTTTTAAATTCGGTGACAACATCGGATCAACCGATGGATGTAATCAAAACTGAAAAATTAGCGGAAAGCAATCTGAAATATGCATTAAACTCAGGGGCAGAAGAACATGATATTAGAAAACAGAAAAATACTTTAGCATATTGCAAAGAATTAATAAAAAAATCCACGGGTGGTCTTATGTTAAAGATGAATACGTCATTATATGATATAAAACCGTTATTTTCCGATGGAAAATTCGTAGTTTCGTATTATAAGGCGGACCGTATTTTTTCTGCCCAGATCCCTGAATATGTTGAAAAAGTCAACTTGAAAAAGGGATACAGAATTTCGGAGAATCCGAGACATGATTTCTTAAAATATTTGCTGGATCTAAAAATGACTCAGGCATTGGCCGCAAGCAATAATAAGCCTGAAAAAGCAGAAAGAATAAAGGAATGGTTTGACAAATTTCAGCAGCTTCTAAGAGATATATTTGAGAATGATACGGTGCGACTGATATTTGATGAAGATACATTCCGTTTTTCCATTGAAATGGATGGTCGGGAACCGTTTGACTTTAACACATTGTCAAGTGGATATGCAGCGGTTCTTGATATTGTGGTAGATTTGATCATTCGCATGGAAAGCCAGGGGAACAGAGTATTTGATTTCACTGTCCCAGGCATTGTTTTAATTGACGAGATAGAGACACATTTGCATCTGGAATTACAGAAAAAGATATTAGGGATGCTGACGACAATCTTCCCGAATGTACAGTTCATTGTGTCGACGCACTCGCCGTTTATTTTAAACAGTCTGGAAAATGCAGTGATTTATGATCTGGAAAAACATCTGTTGGTAGAAAATGGATTGGCCAATATTCCATATGAGGGAATTGTAGAAGGATATTTTGAGTCAGATTGTATGTCTGATAGTTTAAAGGAAAAATTTGAACAGTACAAATATCTGGCAACAAAGAAGCCCCTTACTGATGATGATCTTGAACAAATATCAAGACTGGAAATGTATCTGGATGAGATTCCGGATTATCTTGCACTGGGGATTACGACAGAATATCAACGCTTGAAGGCACAGCTGAGGAATAGAGAGGATATCTAATGGTAAAAGTACAACGAAGCTATCCAGCACCGGAATCACTTGAAATTGAAGCTCAGAAGCCAAATGGAAGCTATTCATGCGATGATGTTGTAGAAAGATTAAAGGATGATTTTCATAACAAGTGCTATATTTGCGAAATAGATCAGTTGCAGGATCCCCAGATTGAACATTTGTTACCGCATATGAATGGAAAATACGTACAACGGAAGTTTGACTGGAACAATCTTTTCTGGGCTTGCGGACATTGCAATAATGTAAAAAATCAGAAGAAATATCAGGATGGCATTATTGATTGCTGTAAGGAGGATCCAGAAGAAAGGCTGTCATTTGAACTGGAGAATGAAGAAGTAAAAGTTGAGGCAATCGACAAAGAGGATAAGAAGGCAATTTTGACAGCAGAGCTTATCATGGAAGTATTTAATCTTAAAAATACAGGTATGAGGGTCTATAAAAGTGAACATAGATACAAAGAGCTAAACCTTGAAATGAACATATTGTATGATGCTTTGGAAGAATTGAAAAAGTCTCCGAAATCAGCATTTTTATCCAGAAAAGTGCAGGCATTACTACGCAGGGAATCTAGGTTTGCAGCATTTAAAAGAAATTATATACGTGATAATAAAGGATATTATCCGGAATCGGAAAAGTGGTTAAAATAACAGATTTAACTTTCATTTTGGTGTGAACTTCCTCGATAATTAACTCTCGCTGTTCAGAGACGAGAGTTAATTATCGAGGAAGTTCACATACGGATCTGTTCCGTGATCAGTTCGATCTGCCGGTTGTTGTCAGAGAGTTGCGCATTGGCCTGGTTGAGCTGGGACTGGAGGGAACGAAGTTGATCCTGTAAAGAAGAAACGATCACAACAAGAGGTTTTTTGCCAAGGCCGTTTAACTGTTTATCGGATAACTGGATCATCCTCGGTCCATCATATCTGTTTTTGATAAGATCACTATAATGTGAACTCTGCATTTGAGTTCCACTAAAACCGATAATTCAAGGTGTTGCTTCATAAAAAGCAAGCAAATATGCGATGCCCTGAAAAGCAGTAAAAATTTTGATGAGATTATGACGTTTTTGAGCCCATGATGATTTTTAGTGTAACTTTTTTGCAGAGTTCACAGTAAAAGAGGAAAAATGTATAATATTAACAAATACGATATTGTATTTTTTAATTCTCCTATTTACCGGGTAAGTACGGACGATGGAGAAGATTACCTGCCTCCGTTGGGACAGGGATATATAGTTTCTAATTTATTACGTCAAGGGATTAGAGCATGCATTATAGATTGTGTGCAAGATCGGCTGGGGATAGAAGAAATAAGTGATTTGATAAATAACTCTAAAGTTTTAAATGTTGCTTTCAATGTCTTTTCAATCAATATGGATTTACTGAATTCTATAGTGGAGAAAGTTAAAAGAAAAGTGAACTTTTATATAGGTGGTAAAGCAGTCGAATATATTTGGAGAGAGATGAGCACATGGAATTGGGGAGAAAAAAGAGTTGTTTACATGATAGGGGAATGTGATTGGATATATTATGATATTTTGCAGGGAAAAAGTAAGGAAGCACCAATATATTCGTGCAATAATCAAAAAGCCTATCTTGTAACTCCAAAATCTGTGTATTACCCAAATGATCTAAACAAATGTATTTTAGATAGAAGCCTATTTAAGAACAGATACATCCAGAATCATTATGGGCGATTTGAAGGATGCATTATTACATCGAGAGGTTGCTGGTATAATTGTGCATTTTGTGGTGGATCCAGATATGCAAATCCAGAATTGACAGTTAGGACAAGTTCTGAAGCGAGTATTATAAGAGAAATAAATAATCTACTTGTGATAGATCCAGAAATTAATTCAATACGTATTCTGGATGACTTGTTTTTGAAAGATAGAAAAAGTATTCTAAAGGCAGTTGCCATATTCAAAAAATTCCCCAATATACATTGGAGATGTATGGCACATATAAATACATTCAAAAATACAAAGGATTTGCTCATTCCTTTAAAACAGTGTGGGTGTGATGAGATATTTATAGGAATAGAATCAGGAAGTCAGGTAATTAGAGAACGAATTCATAAATTGGGATCGGTTGAAGAAATTTTATCTATATGTGAAGAGATTTTAAGTGCGGGTATTGATATAAAAGGATATTTCATATGTGGTTTCCCACACGAAACGAAGAATCAAATGGATGAGACTGTATATCTAGCGCATCGACTTAAACAGATGTCATATAATAAAAGAGGAAAATTCCGAGCAACTGCTTTTCAATTTAGACCTTATCATGGAACAGAAATTTATGATAAACTTATAAAAGAAGAAATAAAAATGGGAGATTTTGAAATTGGAAATAATACCTCTTCGAAGAAACAATATAGTTTTGTAGCCGGAAACTTTTCGGAAGTTGAAGATGCGTATATAAAAAAATGTATTAATAATATAGTGGAGTGAATGGAAATGTCTTTTAAAATGGAAGAATGTCATAAATGTCCCTTATTTGGATTGCAACCCCCTTTGTTATCTAATGATAAGAAGGCAGATATAATGGTAATAGGTCTTTCAGCAAAAATACGGAAATTTGAAAATGAAGTCCCTTTAGATTCAAGGACACGAAGCGGAAAACTTATAGATGAATTGGAAAAACTATGTGCCAGATTAGGTTTGACAGTTTACAGGACCAATCTTGTAAAATGTGCACCAATTGACATGTATGGTAAATTACGTTATCCAAATCAAGAGGAAATTGAAGAATGTTTTTCCCGTGTAATAAGAGAAATTGAAGAGATATCTCCACGCGCTATAGTTTTATTAGGTGACAGGGTGAGAGAAACATTTGCGATAAAATGGAATATACAATTAAAAAAACCAGAAGAAGAGAAAATCCCGATATTGAGGTACGAGAATAAATGGATAGTTTCTATGTATCATCCATCATATTTAATGAGATCGAAAAATAGAAGCCAATTGCATATAGATCTTTTTAGAACAATCATATCAGAAATTTTCGGGGAATAATCAGATGAAAATTGCAGAATATTTATATTTATTGCCATTTATTATAATGTTGATCATTGTCTTTGTGAGCTGGTTTAGGGGCTCGGGGAATATTAAACGAACAATATTGTATACAGCATGGAGTATGGCTCTTTTTGCTCTAAATATGCCTAATTTTTTTGAGATTGTTGATGGATCCGAAATAAAATATTCGTGGTTAAAGTATTTATTTTCTATGGCTGAAAAATTAGGAATATTTTACTCGATCATATCAAATATAATATTAGCGATCATTGGTATTTATATTGGAAATTCCTGGGAAAAATCTCAAATGATAAGTGAGAAAGAAGTAAAAAAACGTTTTGATGATTTTACAAGTGATGCATCAGAACTAAAAATTATTGGAAAAGATTTGAATTTTCTTGGAGATGAAAACTATAATCAGCAGAGTGAAAATATTCGAAAACTAGGAGATAAAGCCAGACTATTATGTGAACAGACAGATGTCGATTCTTTAATTAAGCTTTATCATACGTTTATGGAAAGTGGTAATCAGATTCGATATTACACAATAAAAGAAGGAATTGCAAACCTAAAAGCACAAATTAAAATGGACACACGAACTAGAAACATTGGTTTGTTTGCTACGCGTATAGACTATTCATACACTAATAAAAGACAATTTGAACTAACCACCATTGACAGTGGATATCTATTACAGACTATAAGTAAAGAATTTGATCATGTGTTTTCAGAATCCTTGAATCCGGTTATAAAATGTATAGCATTGGATTTGGGAGGAGTATATTTTGATGGAGATATAGACGATTTTTATGAGTATATAAAAAAAGATTATGGTCTCGCAATACACAAAAATAAAGATGACAAATTGAACATAGACAATAAACTAATGCTTGGAGAAATATCTATAAAAGAATTTATTAAAGAAAAAACAAGTTCTAAGTATAAATGCAATAATCTTACGGAAGAAGACTGGGAAAATATCCTACATAAGTGGGGAAATATTTGGAAACCAAACGAACAAATGAAGAAGATTTTTGAGTATATTGGTGAAGAGGGAATCTATATTGTACCATTTTCGAATCTGGATATTGATAATGGAAATAAATATTTACGAGAACATTATCTCCCCTCATGTTGTACAGAGCATTTTTTCTCATATGAACAAAATTGTTCTAAGCCATCTAATGATGCATTTGAACAATACTTTGATTATGTAAAGAAAAAATTCAAAATAAACTACCCATTTCAAATATTATTGATTGACGATCAAGAGAAAAATATATCGAAGGCGCGAGAACATAATTGGGAATATATCAAATACATAACCCGAGTTGATAAAGTTACGGATTTGATATTTAAATTAAAGGAAAAAGGCATTCTTCCACAGAGTTTTAGTTTGAATTGATTTAATAAAAAATGTTAAGCGTTTTAGAAAAATTATGTATTTATTACACCGTAACCTTCGACATGTATTTGGCAGGAATTTACCTAAGAACCAGATAGGTGATTACAGGGAGAAGGTCATTGAATCTGCTAACTGATAATCGGTTTTGCAAATAATAATAGATATTAAGAAAGCTGCAGGAGGTGAAGAACACGTATGAAAATAAAAAAGCTGACCCTGAGTAATTTCATGGCTTTTGAAAACTTACAATTGGATTGGTCGGATAATATTAATGTTATCTGCGGAGAGAACAGTACCGGAAAGACAACATTACTGAAGGCGATGTATTCTCTTATTAAGCCTTTAAATGAAGTAAATCGTGAAAATTTGACAAAAGAGATGGAAGAGCAGTATTTTGTGAAAAAACTGCAGGGAGTTTTTCGACCGGATGAAATGAAACTGGGGCGTTTGGTGAGTCGAAAAAGAGGAAACAAGAGAACAGATTTTTCGGTGGATCTTGATAAAAAACAGAAAGTCTCGGCTGGATTTAGCCGTGGATAGGCGAATCATGCAGATATCAATATTATAAAAAGCAAATCTGCGGAGAAATATGAAGCGATTTACATTCCAACAAAAGAAATGATCTCTACGGTGGAACATTTCGTGACACTATATGAGGAGTATCATATTGACTTTGAGGAAATGTATTACGATCTTGCAAAACTTTTGGATCGTCCTCTTTCCAAGGGACCAAATACAAACGAGCAGAATCAGATTTTAAGCAGTCTGGAAGATATTATGAAAGGTAATATCGTGCAGAGAGATAAAAAGTTTTATTTTAAAATAAAAGGTGAAGGCGAATTTGAGATGGGATTGCTTTCTGATGGGTACAGAAAATTATCGATGATCATCTATATGATTCTGTCGGGGAGTCTGAACAGGAATACGATCTTATTCTGGGACGAGCCGGAGACAAATATGAATCCGAAAATGATCCGCCCGATCGTACAGGCATTGGTTGCTCTGGCTCAGATGGGGGTACAGGTTTTTGTATCAACACACGATTATTTTATTCAGCAGGAATTTAATATGGTTGCATCTTATCCAGAACTGAATCCATCGAAGCTGGATGTGCGCTTTTTATCTTTATACAGGGATGAAAAGACACATGATGTCCACTATGAGATGACTCATTCGGCTTCAGACCTTGCGCATAATGCGATTATGCAGGAGTTTGATGCGATGTACGACAGAGAACAGAGGATTATTTATGGTAATTAAAGAAGAAAGCGGATTGAAATTTGGTTTTCCCGAAAAAAGCATAGTGATCAAGTTTGATGATACGTTATTTTATCGAGATTATTTCAATAGATTTCCAGGATCAAAGGGTATCGATTTTGTTTCTGTAAGTCCGAATCAGATTGCATTTATAGAGGCGAAAAACTGCAGAGGCGATGAGGGTAATTGCAGATGGAGAATTGCACCGGATAACAAGAAAAAGGAAACAGCCAGTACAACTCTTGATCTTACAGGAAGAGATAGCCTGGATATTGAAGTAACACAGAAAGTAGCTATGACAATAGCTTCCATAATCGGAGCAAAGTCATTCGGGGATAAAAAAGATTGTCTGAGTGAATTTGACAAGTTTATCCAGTTTTTGTCATCTGAATCGTTTTCGGATGACTCAAAAAAGAAATATGTAATCTTGTTTCTGGAAGGAGATTTTGGAAGCAAAACGCGCAGCAAAAAGATGATCATGCAGTCATTACAGGACAGTATGAACCGGAAGCTGAGATGGTTCAATTGCAGAGTATCTGTTGTTGATTCTGATTCCTATGATCCTAGGGTGTTTCATATTACGAGCTGAGACGATAAGGCTTAGGTTATGAAGTATGTATACACGAATCAAATATTTTGGAAGGAGAAAAATACAATGTACGATTATTTAGTAGTAGGAGCAGGACTTTACGGCGCAGTATTTGCGCATGAGGCGAAGAAACATGGAAAATCTGTTTTAGTGATCGATAAGCGTCCGAATATTGCGGGAAATGTTTATACGGAGGATATCGAGAAGATCCATGTACATAAATATGGCGCACATATTTTCCATACCAATAACCGCAAGGTCTGGGAGTATGTGAATCAGTTTGCAGAATTCAATCGTTTTACAAATTCTCCGGTAGCAAATTATCATGGGGAGCTGTATTCGCTGCCGTTTAACATGTACACGTTTAATAAGATGTGGGGCGTTGTAACGCCGGAGGAAGCGGCTGCAAAGATCGAGGAGCAGAAGAAAGCGGCCGGGATCACGGAGCCGAAGAATCTCGAGGAGCAGGCGATCAGCCTTGTTGGAACTGATATTTATGAAAAGCTTGTAAAGGGCTATACCGAGAAGCAGTGGGGAAGACCGTGTTCGGAGCTTCCGTCGTTTATCATTAAGCGACTTCCGGTGCGTCTGACGTTTGATAATAACTATTTTAATGCGTTATATCAGGGAATCCCGATGGGCGGATATACGAAGATGGTCGCGAACATGCTTGACGGGATTGAGGTAAAGCTTGGTGTGGATTATCTGGCAGAGAAGGAAGCGTATGACGCGATGGCAGAGAAGGTGATCTACACGGGCGCGATCGATGCGTATTTTGACTTTAAGCTTGGCGCATTGGAATACCGTTCCGTCCGCTTTGAGACTGAGCTTCTTGATAAACCGAATTTCCAGGGCAATGCGGCTGTGAACTATACGGATGCGGATACTCCGTGGACGCGTATCATTGAGCACAAGTGGTTTGAGTTTGGAAAAGATGATGAAGGAAACGAGATCCCGAAGACGGTGATCAGCCGTGAGTACAGCTCCGAATGGAAGCCCGGAGATGAGCCGTATTACCCGGTCAATGATGAGAAGAATGGAAATCTCTATGCGGAGTACAAAAAGCTCGCAGAGGGCGAGCAGAAGGTCGTATTCGGTGGCCGTTTAGGTGAGTATAAGTATTATGATATGGATGCGGTGATCGCATCGGCGTTGGAGATGTGTGAGAAAATGCTGTAAATGGAAGGGGAATCTCCTGCCAGAGCATGTAGAAAAGTTTGCAATACAGAGCCGGTTCCGGGTGAGGGACCGGCTCTGTTGTTTAGGAGCTTCCTTTTCTTCATTGCGGGCTTTTGCATCGAAGACGCTATTGTGCTGACCGTCGGAAAATGATATAATCGGGATAACTGTCGTCGGACAGGGAATAAAAATTTGAAAGACAGGAAGATTTATATATGTGTGGAATTGTTGGATTTACAGGACATAGACAGGCGGCCCCGATCCTGCTTGAGGGACTTGCGAAATTAGAGTATCGCGGATATGACTCGGCGGGAATTGCGGTCCGCGACGGGGAGAAGGATGTGGAGATCGTCAAGGCGAAAGGCCGTCTCCGCGTTCTCGCAGAGAAGACAAATGATGGAATGGCGATGCATGGAACCTGCGGGATCGGTCATACGCGCTGGGCGACGCACGGGGAGCCGAGTGAGCTGAATGCACATCCGCATTGCAGCGATGACCGGAACGTCGTCGGCGTTCATAATGGAATTATCGAGAATTACCAGGAACTCCGGGAAAAGCTTCAGAATAAGGGATATACGTTTTATTCCGATACGGATACAGAGGTTGCGATCAAGCTGATCGACTACTATTATAAGAAATATGAGCATACTCCGGTGGATGCGATCAACCACGCGATGGTGCGGATCCGCGGTTCCTACGCGCTTGCAGTCATGTTCAAGGATTATCCGGAGGAGATCTACGCGGCGAGAAAGGACAGCCCGATGATCATCGGCGTGGCGGATGGCGAGTCGTTTGTCGCTTCGGATGTTCCGGCAATCTTAAAGTATACGAGAAGTGTTTATTATATCGGAAATATGGAGATGTGCCGTCTTCAGAAGGGGAAAGTGACCTTCTATAACCTTGACGGGGACGAGATCGAAAAAGATCTGGTGGAGATCCAGTGGGATGCCGAGGCGGCAGAGAAAGCCGGCTATGAGCACTTTATGATCAAGGAGATCCATGAGCAGCCGAAGGCGATCCGTGATACGATCAATTCTGTCGTGAAGGACGGAAAGATCGACTTGAGCGGAGTCGGGCTTTCAGAGGAAGAGATCGCAAAGCTTGGACAGATCTATATCGTGGCGTGCGGATCGGCTTACCATGTCGGCGTTGCGGCACAGTATGTGATCGAGGAACTGGCGCAGATCCCGGTCCGTGTGGAGCTCGCTTCGGAATTCCGGTATCGGAGACTCTTGTTTGCACCGAATTCCCTGGTGATCATCGTGAGCCAGTCCGGGGAGACGGCGGACAGTCTTGCGGCGCTGCGTGAGGCGAAGGCACATGGTGTGAAGACGTTGGCGATCGTCAACGTGGTCGGTTCCACGATCGCGCGTGAGGCGGATCATGTCTTCTATACACTTGCAGGTCCGGAGATCGCGGTTGCGACGACGAAGGCGTACAGCACACAGCTGATCGCCTCGTATCTTCTTGCAACAGAGTTTGCGCGTGTCCGCGGTGTGATCGATGAGGACCGGACGGCGGAGCTTCTTGCGGAGCTGCAGACAATCCCGGAGAAGATCGAAAAGCTTCTCGAGGACAAGGAGCGGATCCAGTGGTTTGCCGCAAAGCAGATGAATGCGCAGGATATGTTCTTTATCGGGCGCGGGCTTGACTATGCGGTCAGCATGGAAGGCAGCTTAAAGATGAAGGAGATCAGTTACATCCACTCTGAGGCGTATGCGGCCGGGGAGCTGAAACACGGGACGATCAGCCTGATTGAGCCGGGAACGCTTGTGATCGGCGTTCTGACGCAGCAGAATCTCTATGAGAAGACAGTCAGCAACATGGTCGAGTGCAAGAGCCGCGGGGCGTACCTGATGGCGCTCACGACGTATGGAAACTACAGCATCGAGGACAGCGCTGATTTCGTGATCTACATTCCGAAGACAGAGCCGTTATTTGCGGCGAGTCTGGCGGTGATCCCGCTGCAGCTGCTTGGATATTATGTATCTGTCGCAAAGGGTCTGGATGTGGATAAGCCTAGGAATCTGGCGAAGAGTGTGACGGTGGAGTAAGGAAAATAAAAAGTGTCGAGTCGTAAAGGATAACTTTTGACTTGGCACTTTTTTTAGTTTATCTGTTCAGCTTCTCAACAATTACATTACACCGTTTCTTGCAAAATGCAACCCCGTAAGCAAGAATCTCTTTCTGGTCAAAAAAATTCAACTTTTTTCATTTTTCCTGTCACATTTTCGATTTTCTTACGTTTATATTAATAGAACATGTTAAGGGAAAACGGATCCTGTCGGGAAGGGCGGGAGCCGGCGTCGGATATATGCGGAAAACGGCGTCGGGCAGCGGCTTTTCGTGAGGCGGGATAACGGGATCTTATGACATGATCAATAAGTTTGCGGGCGCTGTTCCGGGCTCAACACCCCATGAGACCGGGATACGGGTTTTTGATCAAATCGAAAGGCGATGGGGGTCCTGACAGACAACGAATGGAGGAGGAATACATATGATCGTATCAAACAAGTACACGAAAATTGAGCGTAATGGAATGTATTATATTATTCCATCGAGCGCTCCGGAATGCCCGCATTGTGGTGGAGCTATGACGGTCCGGGACAGTAAAAGAAGAAAGCTGATCCTGTCCGACGGGACGGTACAGATGTTTGTTCTGCGCCGGTACAAATGCAAGATATGCGGACGCATCCACCTGCATCTTCCTGATATTATGCTCCCGCATAAGCACTATGCGCGGGAGGCGATCATCGAGACGGTGAGAGGAGAGCGGAACTGTTCGGCGGAGCAGTCGACGATCTACCGCTGGAACCGGGAGAAACTGCAGCTGGAATGTCAGGTGCTTCAGATGGAGAAGGAAGCCGAAAAGGAGAGCCGGACGGAAGGTGAGCCTGGCTGCCGGTGCGCGGGCAATTAAGATAACAGGGAAAATGAAAAAGCGGCAGGTGCGGTGCCTGCAATTGTGTGATCAGTGAGTATGGTTGCCGGTCAGTCAGGAATGGCTGGCCGGCCGTTTTGATAATGTCGCCTTGTCCAAGTGTGGTAAATATATAGTCCAATTATGGACAATATACAAATAGTGTCAATGTATGGTATATAGATGATATCAGGAAAAGTGTTTGTTCGGCCTGTATCTGTTCGGCTGAAACGTGTGCCGGATTGCCGTGTGCGGAGGAGAAAATGGTAAGTTACAATCGCCTGTGGGAGACCATGGAAAAGAGAAAGATCAGTCAGTACCGGCTGATCAAGGAGTTTGGCTTAAGCTCCGGTCAGATGAGCCGTCTGAAAAAGAATACATATGTCTCTACACATACGCTGGAGACGCTCTGCAGGATCTTAGACTGCAGGATCGAGGATGTAATGGAAGTTTCCTTCGAGGACGAAAAGAGCGAAAAACAGGTTCACGGACGCTGATCTTTACCGGAAAATGATTCCGATAAAGACCAGCCGTTTTTAAACCTCTTTCTCGCCGGGCTCAAAATGAGATGCGTACGATGTCTGCGACACTGCAGTTTAAGATCCTGCACAGAGTTTCCAGAGTATGAGTGGAGATATGCTCATTCTTCCGGATACGCTGAAGCTGGCCGGAGCTGAAATGATAGCTGCGGACCAGGCGATACTGGCTGATGTGCTTTGATCTTAAGGTGTTCCAGAGTGGACTGTAATCGATCATGAGGAATGCCTCCTTTCCTTATATAATGCGGCGAAAGAGCCGCCATAGTAGAGAATAGAAGATATTGTCGGAAATTTGTGAAAATATAAGGAAAAAAGCCGGATTCTTTCGGATGTTGACAGGAATTGCAGACAACGACGGTGCTCAATGATACAAAGGAGGAAACAGTATGGTTAAATATACGAGATTATGGGAGACAATGCAGAGAAAAGGGATCAGCCAGTACCGCCTGATCAAGACATACGGGATCAGCAACGGTCAGTTGAACAGACTGCGGAAAAATTTATATATTTCAACTCATACCGTAGAAACTTTGTGCAGGATACTGGACTGCCGCGTTGAGGATGTGATGGAGATCGTGTTCGATGAGAATGAGGAGCCGCTGTGGTCTCCGGGACTGGAAGAGGAGCGGCAGAAGGAGAAAGAACTGGAAAGGAAAAAGAACAGACAGGGCTGAACGGATCTTGATGGGCGGTAATCTGCGGCTGGAAGATCCGACAGCCTGGATCAAAGCCATGGATTTTGTGAGAACGGAATTTTCAGGATGTGAGAAGACGCGGAAAATCGGTTGCTAATATTCTCTTTACCGGGTATACTGAATGAGATTAAAGATCATGGAGATAATGATTCAGCAGACCTATGCAGCGAATCCGGAAGATAGTTTTGCCGGGAAATCGTGAAGGCGCTGGAAAGTTACTCACAGAGAATATTGGAGGAACTTAAAATGGATACGATGACAGGACGCAATGTCGGAAAGACATGCCGGACCCATTACAGAGGAACTTTTAACGACGGTACACAGTTTGACTCTTCCTACGATCGTGGAGAGCCGCTGGAGTTCGTATGCGGTGCAGGCCAGATGATCAAAGGATTTGATGCGGCTGTCGCAGATATGGAAGTCGGCGAGATCAAAGAGATCCATCTGATGCCGGAGGAAGCTTACGGAATGCCGAATCCGAACGCGATCCTCACACTTGAGATCGCAAATCTCCCGGGTTCTGAGGACCTGGAAGTCGGCCAGAAGGTATACCTTACAAACCAGAGCGGCCAGCCGTTCCCGGTAACGGTTACCGCAAAAGATGAGAAGATGATCACTCTCGACGCGAACCATGAGATGGCAGGAAAAGAGCTGAACTTTAAGATCGAGCTGGTGGAAGTAAAATAAAAAAGTAAGATCGTGTGAAAGGGCTGTCGCATTAACGTGCGGCAGCTCATTTTGTATCCCCATTCCAGATCAGAAGGGAATTTCGATGAAACCGGCAGCCGAAAGCAGATTCCCAAGAAGCGTGAACCGGCTGCAGGTGGTCACGAGGAGACAGGAATTGACGAAAGACACAGACAGGTGTATACTTGCATATGCCACACAACTTGACATGTCAACATGATAATTGAGAAAAATTTTCATGTGTCAGGGAACGAACTTCTTTATTAAATTTTCAGGAGGACATCATGAATATCACACAAAAACAAAAGGGCATCCTCTTTATGATCCTGTCCGCACTTTCCTTTGCGTCCATGCAGGTGGTTGTCCGCATGAGCCGGGAAATTCCGACGATGGAGCAGATCTGCGTCCGCAATCTCTTCATCCTGATCGTTTCTTTCTTCATTATCCGGAAGAAACATGGTTCTTATTATGGTCCGAAAAAGTATCAGCCGTATCTCTTTGGCCGTTCGTTCTTCGGATTCCTTGGGCTGATTACCCTGTTCTACGCATCCAGCCATGCGGCGCAGGGCGATGTCACAGTGTTAAATAAGCTCTCTCCGATCTTCGTGACTCTGCTTGCAGCTGTGTTCATGAAGGAGAAGCTTTCCTCGATCCAGATCCCGGCGCTGGTCCTGTCTGTGCTCGGCGCATTCATCGTATTCCGTCCGAGCTTCCAGTCTGATCCGTTTCCGCTGATCGTTGCGCTCCTTTCCGCGATCACATCGGGAATTGCGTACACGTTTTTAGGGTATTTTAAAGGAAAAGTCGATGGAATTACCGTCATCATGCACTTTTCTACATTCAGCGTGTTTGGCTCCCTGCCGTTCGTGATCGGAAACTTTGTCATGCCGGATCTGCGCCAGTTCCTGCTCCTGATGCTGATCAGTCTCTTCGGCTCTTTCGGACAGGTATTTATCACATACGCATACCGTTTTGCTCCGGCATCCGAGATCAGTATCTACAATTATTCCGGAATCCTGTTCAGCATTCTTCTCGGAGCAGTGGTTCTCGGAGAGCCTGTAAAACATACCTCGATCCTTGGCGGCGCCCTGGTTGCGATCGCTTCCATTATGGTGTATATTTATGGAAACTCGAAAAAGAAAGAGGCGAAGTAAGTGGAGTCGGATGACAAGAAACTCTACACCCCGAAATATGTACAGATCGAAGATCATATTATAAGCGAGATCCGGAATGGCCGTCTGAAGACAGGTGACCGGATCCCATCGGAAGCGGAGCTTGTCCGGATGTTCGGGGTGAGCCGGATCACGGTCACGACCGCGATCAAAGAGCTTACCGCCCGCGGGATCCTCGTCCGCAGACAGGGAAAGGGGACCTTTGTAAGGAGGGACGACCCGGAAATTTCGGAAGAGACGGATGGTTTTTCGGCCGCGCAGGCTGGCTCCGCCGCTTCCGCATCGAGAACGATTGCTTTCGGCGGCGGGATACGGCTTGCTTCACCGGAAAAAGCGGAACAGAAACCGCACACGCTCCTGGAGAACAGGATCATCTCTGCGGATCCCGTTCTATGCCGGAAGCTCGGTCTTGACGCGGGAAGCTATGTCTACCAGATCGTCCGCTGTATCAAGGATGGCGGGAAGACTTCGGAGATGGATTTTACTTATATCCCGCTGTCTGTATGCGGCGGACACACCTTCGACTGTGCGGAATTATCGACCAGCCTGATCCATGATTATATCAGCCGGAATTTCCCGGAGAAGCCGACGGGCGTGGACATCTATCTTCAGCCGGAGCTCACGGGAGATATTGATGTCTCCATGATGACCGGAGAAGGGGATGGTCCTGCCGGAATGCCGCTTTTTTTCTGGGATACGGTCGTCCGCAGAGGAAAAAAGGTTCTCGCAGTCACGACAACCGCTTCAAAGCTTTATCAGGGGATGAAATTCCTGACGTTTGAGATCCCGGCGCTTCCTTAGCTTTCCATCTGCCGCCCGAGGAAACCGGCAGCTGTTGCCGCCAGGCGCAGTTCCGGATCTGAAAATTTTGCGCGCGGCTCCCGGCTCATGATAATGACGGCTCCGATGGCGTCGCCTTCGCAGATGATCGGTGTGATCACCTGGGCTGTGATGCTGTCCCCGTCATCGTCGGTTACAGGCGTGAAGTTTCGGTCCTCTTTTCCTGCCTGGATGACGGTGCGTTCCTGGATCACATGCTCCAGCGCCCGGCTGATCGGTTTTTGGAAAAAATCCTTTTTCGCTCCGCCCGCCGCCGCGACTACCTGGTCCCGGTCCGTGATGCATACGAGAAGCCCGGTCGACTGGGCCATCGCGTCCGCGTACTGACCTGCGAACGCGTTCAGTTCCATCATCGGTGAGTATTTTTTCAGAATGATCTCTCCCTCACGGTCGGTAAAGATCTCAAGCGGAGTTCCCTCCCGGAGACGCAGAGTCCGCCGGATTTCCTTTGGGACGACTACACGGCCGAGATCATCGATTCTTCTTACAATTCCAGTAGCTTTCATAACGTTTATTCCTCCTGCATATCACATACCATGTTTCCCATATTGTGTGCCTTATGGGTAGTATGTGGAAACAGGGTGAATTTATACATCGCAAAAATGAAAAAGAAATGAGGAAATCATCATGTATACGTTTGAAGATTTAAAGCAGATCATGAAGACGCTGCGTGCAGAGGACGGCTGTCCCTGGGACCGGGCGCAGGATCATGAGACGCTAAAAAAGCATCTCGTGGAGGAATGTGCGGAGGTGCTGGAGGCGATCGATAGCGGGGATACGGAAAATCTCTGTGAGGAGCTCGGGGATGTCCTGTTCCAGGTCATGTTCCACAGTGAGATCGAGGCGGAGCGCGGAAATTTCACCGTGGATGATGTGGTAAATGGGATCTGCGAGAAGATGATCCGCCGTCATCCGAGGATCTTCGGAGGTGAAATTCCGGAGGTCGAGGATGAGAAAGATCTCTGGGAAGCGATCAAAAAACAGGAACGGGAAATGAAGAAAAAAGCCGGAAAGCATTGACAAAATGCGGTTCCTGTGCATGTCCGGGAAGACGTGTGTACGGGAAGGGAAAAACGCTGAAAAACACGGTAAAATCGGGCAAAACTCCTTGACAAAGAATGCAGAAACATATATAAATGTAAGAGTGCAATGCAAAGGTCCTTCGGGCAGGCTTTGTCCGCGGGTTTTGAAATGAATTTTAGGAGGAAATAAAACAAATGAACAAGACAGAATTAATCGCAGCAGTTGCTGAGCAGGCAGAACTTTCCAAGAAAGATGCTGAGAAGGCACTGAAGGCTTTCACAGATGTTATTGCAGCAGAGTTAGTTAAAGGTGAGAAAGTACAGTTAGTTGGTTTCGGTACATTCGAAGTATCCGAGAGAGAAGCAAGAGAGGGAAGAAACCCGCTTACAGGTGAGAAGATCACAATCGCAGCTTCCAAGAACCCGAAATTCAAAGCTGGTAAGGCTTTAAAGGATATGGTAAACGCTTAATTCTGTTTTCGGAATGAACTGACTTATAAATTTGACCTGATCGCGACGGGTCATGTGAATCCCCTCTGTGATGCGAACGTGCGTTGCGGAGGGGTTATTGTTTCCGGGAAAACGTGTCCGCCCGGGGCGGGCAGCAGGAATTCTGGCGGCGGTATCGCCGCGAAAAGGAGCAGTTATGCGGTTAGACAAATATCTGAAAGTATCCCGTATCATCAAGCGGAGAACCGTGGCAAACGAGGCGTGCGACAGCGGTCGTGTCATGTTAAATGACAAGGTCGCGAGAGCCAGCGCGGAAGTGAAGGTCGGGGATGTGATCGAGGTCGCATTCGGAACAAAGGCCGTGAAGGTGCGTGTGACGAGTGTGCAGGAGACGATCCGCAAGGAAGATACGAAGGAAATGTTCGAATATATTTAATAAGGAACCTCACGGCGATAAGTCTGTGAGGTTTTCTTTATGCCCCGGGAAAAAGGCATCCCGGAGATCGCTGCCTGTGGGCATAAATTTTTATTCCCATCATATATATAAAAGAGAATGTACGCCGGCGCATTTTTGCGTCGGGCGTGGTCGCTTGCGGCAGATTTACATGCGGGAGGTGCTTTATGGAAGAGAATCCGGGAATGGCACATAAGATCGTTTTGAATAACCGGGATCAGGGAAATCTCACGGGGATCCTGGATGTGATCTCGTTCGATGAGAATACCATCGTGCTGGACACGGACATGGGACTTCTGACCATCAAGGGGAAAGACCTCCATGTGAACAGGCTGAGCCTGGAAAAGGGCGAGATCGACATTGAGGGCAGGACGGACAGCCTTGTGTACTCGGCGGGCGGCGGCACGAAGAGCGGGGGAAGCTTCTGGGCGAAACTGTTTAAATAATGGTAACGATTCAGTAGGTCTGCAGATTTACTGCGCTGACCGTAATAAAACATGGGGTGGAAGGCAAAAATCCCATCGGCGAAGCCGATGCGGAATGGATTTTTAATTGTGGAGGAATCGCAGAGTGAGCACATATCTTGCCATGGAAGTGAGACTTGTCTGGATGAGTTTCGTGCTGGGATGCATTCTGATGGCAAGCTATGATCTGTTAAGATGGTTCCGCTTTTTTGTTCCGCACGGGCTGGTCTGGACGGGGATCGAGGACTTTTTTTACTGGATCTGCGCAGCTGTCATGACCTTTCTTCTGCTGTTTTATGAGAACAGCGGGATCGTCCGTGCCTATGTGATCGCCTGCGTGTTTTTCGGCATGATCTTTTATGATAAAATCATCAGCAGGAATGTGTTCCACCTATTGAAAAAGCTGAAAAAATGGTATAAAATTAAAAGAAAGACTGCCTCAGAAAAGAGAAGAAACAGGCAGTCTGAAATGTAGAAATAAAAGGTCATTCCCGGAAACATGTGGGAGTGTGGAAAATCCACAGGAAAATGGATTGCCTGTCATGAATGTGAGCGTTCATGCACGGGAAACGGAATGGACCGGTTGATCAGGATAGAAGGCAAGATCAAGAAGGAAGCGAGGAGTCATGGGAGAAAACCGGAACAGACGGAACAAAAGAAGATCGAGAAACAGTCTGGGTAACCGGATGGCGCTGATCGGGATCACGGTGGTCGTAGGAAGCCTTGCTGTGGTTGTCCATATCGGCGGAACTTCCCTGAGAGAACGTGATCTGGAATACCAGGCGCGGGAACAGGCACTCGAGAAGACGTTGGCGAAGGAGGAGGCGCGAGCCGCCGAACTCGAAGAGTACCGTGTGTATGTCCAGACGAAACAGTATATCGAGAAAGTCGCAAAAGAAAAACTGGGACTTGTAAATAAGGATGAGATCCTTTTTAAAGCGGATGAATCCAACTGATGTTCATGGCGGATCATCTGAAAGACTTGTATGCCGCATCATCTGTAAAATGACAGTGGATGAATGTCTGGCTCAAATCAGCGCAGATGATGTCGTAAATTTTTAAAAACTGAATACGGGAATCCGACAAATATTTCCCGCCTGCCTGCATATAATAAAATGGCGTATTCCGCGTCGTTTGGCTGGTCATGGAGACCTGGATGGTCTTTCGTGACAGGGTACGCAGGTTAGGAGGGAATTTTTGTGTTTGGAGATCGGGAGATACATAGAAAGTTGTCCGGAGCCGGGGGATATGCGGCGGAAAGACTCGCGGAGATCTCGGATTCACTGGGGCAGCTCGCAAAGATCATGAAAAATTCCGGTGAAGATCCGGGACTTTCCAGAGAGGACGGGATCGCGGCGCTGGAATCGGCGGCATCAATGGTCTGTGGGAGCTGCGACAGGTGCGGCATGAAGCAGGAGGGCCTGGATGAACAGGACGGGGAACATTATTTCCTATATTATCTGCTCCGCGCATTCGAGAAAAAAGGTGCGCTGGAGTACCCGGACATGCCCAGGGAGTTTCTGGACAGGTGTCGGAAAAAGACGGATTATCTCAGAGAATTGAACCGGAGTCTCGGACGCTCCACGATGAATCTCGCCTGGAAGAACCGGTTCCTCGAGAGCCGGGACGCAGTCATGCTGCAGTTTGAGGAGATGGCGGGGATCCTCGGGGAGTTTTCCGGACAGATGGAGCAGGCGGCGGACGTGACGGAGACGCTGATCCCAGCGGTCCGGTCTGCATTCCGGAAACGCAGGATTGCATTGGAGGACATGCTGGTCCTGAAGTATGGGGACGGAAGACGGGAAGCATTCCTTACGGTGCGGACAGCAAACGGGCGCTGTGTAACTGTGAAGGACATGGCGGCGCTGTTCGGACAGGCTGCCGGAGCGGAGTTTGTCCCATCGCGGAACGGAAAGACGCTGGTCACAAGAAAAACTTCCACGGTGCGCCTGATCGAGAAAGGAAATTACCGGCTGTTGTTTGGAGCTGCGAGGACCCCGAAAGAGGGAGAAGAGGTCTCCGGCGACAACTATATGTTCCGGAACACACTCCCAGGGCAGGTTGCTTTGAGCCTCTCAGACGGAATGGGGAGCGGACCGGCGGCGGGAGCGGACAGCGGGCGGGTCATGGAGCTCGCGGAACAGCTTCTCGACACGGGATTCTCCGCGAGATCGACGCTGAAGCTGATCAATACGGTGCTTTTGCTGAGCGGGATGGGCGACCGGCCGGCGACGCTGGATCTGGGACTTGTAAATCTTTACACGGGCGTTCTGGAGATGATGAAACTCGGGGCGGCGGCGTCCTTTCTCCTGCCGGACCGGAGATCCGGCGGGGAGGCGGAGATCCTGGAGTCGGAGACGGTTCCAGCAGGAGTATTGAATCCCGTGGAGCCGGTGATGATATCGCGGAAACTCTGGGACGGGGACAAGATCATCCTGGTGAGCGACGGTGTTCTCGATGCGATGCCGGGGGCGGAAAAGGAGCAGACTTTCCGGGATTTCCTCGACGGGCTGCCCGACGCCGGTGTGCAGGAGACGGCGGAGATGATCCTGACGTTTGCGCTGTCGTTTGAGGGAGAGCCGCGTGATGACATGACGGTGCTGGTCGGCGGGATCTACGGGTGATACGCGGCGGGAAGAATTTGGAAATGGAAGCTGCCCTCAGAAGGCGGGTTTACTGATCTGAGCGTAAAAGCGCAGGTGAAAAACTTCATAGACCAGGTTGGAACAGGATGGATCCGTCGTATGATGAATGGTGAAAATCCGGGAAAGCTGAGGATGAAGAGATAGGATCAATGCGATAAAAGAAAAACGGAGAAAAAAATGAACGAAAAAATGAATGCAGGAATCGGTCGGTTCCGGCAGAAGGTTCTTGCCTTTATGAGAAAAAATCATATGACAGACCGGGGAGACAGGGCCCTGGCGGCGGTATCGGGCGGCGCGGATTCCGTCTGCCTGTTACTGCTTTTGTGTGAACTGGCAGCAGAACTTGGGATCCATGTCTTTGCGTTTCATATGAACCACGGGATCCGCGGCGCGGAGGCGGACCGGGATGAGCGGTTTGTGGAGAAACTCTGCGGGCGGATGGGGGTTCCGCTTACCGTGGTGCATGAGAAAGTAGGATCATATGCCGCGGATCACGGGTTGTCGACGGAGGAAGCCGGGCGGATCCTGCGCTACCGCCATCTGAAGGAGACGGCGGAAAAATACGGCTGTGCGAAGATCGCCGTCGCCCATCATGAGGACGATGATGCGGAGACGGTGCTCTTAAATCTCTTCCGCGGGAGCGGACTTCCCGGGCTCTCGGGAATCCGGCCGGTGAGAGAGGAGATCATCCGCCCATTATTATGCGTCTCCCGGAAAGAGATCGAGGAATACCTGACATCACGGGAACATTCCTGGTGTGAAGATTCCACAAATAAGGAGAATGATTACACAAGAAATAAGATCCGCAACGAGCTCCTGCCCTGGGTGACGGAGAATATCAACAGCCGGGCGGCGGAACATATCCTGGCGGTGTCGGAGTTTGCTGCCAAAGCGGATGCGTATTTCGAGGCGGAAGCGGAGCGGGTCTTAAGGGAAAGTGAGCGGAAGGAAAAGAGCCAAACCGGAAATTCTGTAAAGATCCGCACCGAAATCCTTGATCTCCAGCCCGAAATCTTAAAAACCTACATCATCCGCCGAATGATCTTAAATGCTGCCGGGAAGGCGAAAGACATCACGGAGCGTCACATCCGGCTGGTCATGGATCTTTCCGGTCCGGGCGGCGGCTGTATTGCGGACCTTCCGTATGGTCTGCAGGCGGTCCGCGGGTATGAGACATTGGAGATCCGGAAAGTGTGCCAGGTGGGAGAAAGAAGAGAGAAGACTGGGGACATTTCGGCCTATAAGTTCAGGAAAAATGCAGAGGACCTGGAATGCACAGAGGTGAAAATGGCAGGTCTGAAAACTTTATCCTGCGAAGCGCTTTTGGATACAGAAAAAAAGAAGATCGATCCGGAAGCGGGAGAGAGAAAGATCCTGCAGCTCGGTCCGACCATGATTCGCCTTCATGTCGCCCAACGGAAAAAAGAACTGGAAATTCCGAAAAACCAGTATACGAAATGGTTTGACTATGATAAAATAAAAGATGGATTATCCATACGATACAGGAAAAACGGGGATTATTTCACACTTTCCGGCGGAGGGAAAAAGAAGCTCGGAAGGTTTATGATCGATGAAAAGATCCCGGAAAAAGAGCGGGACCGAATTCCGGTCCTGGCGGACGGAGACCATATATTATGGGTGATCGGATACCGGATCAGTGATTATTATAAAATAACAGATGAGACTGAACGTGTCCTGGAGGCGGAGATGATCCTGCCTGACGGGGGAGACCGGTCGGAAGACGGCGGTGGGAGAGCAGGCATCTGGAATTGCAAAGGAGAAGACCATGGCTGATAAAATTCGTGTATTATTAAGTGAAGAAGAAGTAGACAAGCGGATCAAAGAGATCGCGGACCAGATCAATAAGGATTATGAAGGAAAAGAAGTTCACCTGATCTGCATCTTAAAGGGCGGCGTATTCTTTACCTGCGAGCTCGCAAAACGCCTGACCGTTCCGGTAACGCTTGACTTTATGTCCGTATCCAGCTACGGAAGCGGAACCCAATCTTCCGGCGTTGTAAAGATCGTAAAAGACTTAGATCAGCCGTTAGAGGGAAAGAATGTCCTGATCGTCGAAGATATTATCGATTCCGGACGGACTCTCGCATACCTGATCGATATCTTACACAAGAGAAATCCGAATTCCATCCACTTATGCACACTGCTCGACAAACCGGAGCGCCGTGTCAAGAAACAGGTGAAGGTTGATTACACCTGCTTTACGATCCCGGATGAGTTCGTTGTAGGCTATGGCCTCGATTATGACCAGAAATACCGCAACCTTCCGTTCATCGGCGTTGTGGAGCAGCAGTAAGGAGGCACCCCAAGTTGAAACAGAACCAGCAGTTCCGCGGACTTGGCCTTGTCCTGCTTGTGATCGCGCTCATCATGTTCGCGTCCAGCCTGACGAGCCAGGGGAGCTTATTCAGCCAGGAGATGACCCACCAGGAATTTATGGTGGCCGTCGAGAATAAGACGATCGAATCCGTGGAGATCAATCAGAACCAGCAGCCGCCGACAGGTACCCTGGATATCCTCTTAAAGAGCGGGGACCGGGTAACGGTTGCAGTATCCGATGTCAAGGACGCGGAAAAACTTCTCCAGGACAATTCCATCGACTACGTCGTTGAGAATGTCCCACAGGAGAACTACCTGATGTCTGTCATTATCCCGGTCGCTTTGAGCGCCGTCGTGATCATGTTCATGTTTATGTTCATGAACGCGAGAGTCGGCGGGGGCGGCGGCGGAAACTCCAAGATGATGAATTTTGGAAAGAGCCGCGCGAAGATGAGCCGGACGAATTCCGTGAATTTCTCCAAGGTCGCAGGACTCGAGGAGGAGAAGGAAGAATTGGAAGAGATCGTTGATTTCCTGAAAAATCCGAAGAAATATACGGATGTCGGTGCCAGGATCCCGAAGGGCGTGATCTTGGTAGGACCTCCGGGAACCGGTAAGACACTTCTCGCGAAGGCGGTTGCCGGTGAGGCAGGAGTTCCGTTCTTTTCGATCTCCGGATCAGATTTCGTCGAGATGTTCGTCGGCGTCGGCGCTTCCCGTGTACGCGATCTTTTTGAGGACGCGAAGAAAAACGCTCCGTGCATCGTCTTTATCGATGAGATCGATGCCGTTGCGAGACGCCGCGGTACCGGTATGGGCGGCGGACATGACGAGCGTGAGCAGACATTAAACCAGCTCCTCGTTGAGATGGATGGTTTCGGAGTCAATGAAGGAATTATCGTGATGGCGGCGACAAACCGCGTGGACATCCTGGATCCGGCGATCCTGCGTCCGGGCCGTTTCGACCGGAAAGTCGGAGTCGGAAAACCGGATATCCGCGGACGCGAGGAGATCTTAAAGGTCCACTCGAAGGAAAAACCGCTGGGCGACGATGTGAACTTAGAGAAAGTAGCACAGACGACGGCCGGATTTACCGGAGCAGATCTGGAAAACCTCTTAAACGAGGCTGCGATCCTTGCGGCAAAGCAGGCGCGCCGCTATATTCTCCAGGCTGATATCGAGCAGGCGTTCGTCAAAGTCGGTATCGGCGCGGAGAAGAAGAGCAAGGTGATCTCCGAGAAAGAAAAGAAGATCACAGCTTACCATGAGACAGGTCATGCAATCCTGTTCCATGAACTCCCGGATGTCGGACCGGTCCACACGATCTCCATCATCCCGACCGGAATGGGCGCGGCAGGATATACGATGCCGCTTCCTGAGAAGGACGAGATGTTCAACACAAAGAATAAGATGCTGGAGACCATTATGGTTTCTCTCGGCGGCCGGATCGCGGAGGAGATCATCTTCGGAGACGTGACGACGGGGGCATCCCAGGATATCAAGCAGGCATCTGCGATCGCCCGCGCGATGGTAACCCAGTACGGAATGTCTGAGAAGCTCGGAATGATCAACTACGGCAGCGACGATGACGAAGTCTTCATCGGAAGAGATCTGGCGCATACGAGATCTTACGGTGAGCGTGTTGCTTCCGATATCGACAGCGAGGTCAAGAGGATCATCGATGAGTGCTATGCGAAGGCGAAGGAGATCATCCTGGCACATGAGGACATCCTTCATAAGTGTGCCGCTCTTCTGATCGAAAAGGAAAAGATCGGACAGGAAGAGTTTGACAGCCTGTTCGTTGAGGGAACGGAGAAGACGGAGTTAGAGTAAGGTTTCGGATTTGCACCCCGACAGAAGATCTCACAACAGAAAATTTTAGAAACTTAAGTAAATCGACGTTTGTGCAAAAGAAATGCAGGCAAACGTCGATTTTTTACTTACAATAACAAAAATGCACAAAGAAAACCGGGGCGGTGGCAATATGAACAAAAAAAATTTTCATGTTTTTAAATGTTTGTGCACACTTATCCGGACTCCTATGCTATATTACTACTCGTAACCCCCCAATACATTATATAGTTTTTGCTATACCCCATAAGAGACATAATACCTTTTCCGGAAGAAAGCCAGTGGTTCCCCCCGCTGGCTTTCTTTCTGCCCATTTTTAAAGAAAAAATCTGAGGATCCTGCTGTGCCGTGCGGGAGCTTCAGATTTTTAGGTTAACCGGAAATTCCGATGGAACTTCCGGTTAACCTAAAAGGCACTGCGTGCCTAAGATGCGCACTCGCGCGAAGATGAAGGTTGTCGCAAGCGACCGCGCGAGGCGCCCGAATGTGCCGAGGCACATTCTTTTTAATCTGCAAAAACAGTTTTTGAGGATCGCCGGAGTGAACTTTCAGAAAAAACGTGCAAATGGGGATATAATCCTGTATAATAACATTTGTGAGAAATGAGTGAGAACAGATACAGAAAATGCAGCCCGGATATCGCAAGAGAGGCTGCATCAGACCAACAAGGAGGCCATTCAAAATGTTGAAGGCGGCACTTTTCAGCGATGGAACGAGAGAGTACCGCATCCCGGAAGAGCCGGAGTGCGGGGAGAATGTTAAGATAAGATTCCGGACCGGGGCCGGGGACGTGGACCATGTATACGCGGTGATCCGTGATGGCGGAAACCGGAATGAGTGCAGGCGGCTGGAGCTTGAGAAGGCGGAGACGGCCGGAAGATTTGATTTTTATGAGAGAACGATCCAACTGGGGGAGACCCCGTTGATATATGATTTTGAGGTTGTAAAAGGAGACGAAGTCTGTCACTATAACCGCCTCGGTGTGTCGGAGCCGGGAGGGATGGACGCTCCGTTTGTGATCACACCTGGATTCCATGTACCGGAGTGGGCGAAAGGCGCCCTGATGTACCAGATCTTCGTGGATCGGTTTAATAACGGGGATCCGACGAACGATGTCCTGGGAGACGAATATGTCTACATCGGATTTCCGGTGACGAAGGTGGAAAAATGGAATGAGCAGCTTTCCGTCCTTGATGTGGACCGGTTTTACGGCGGCGACATCCAGGGAATCTGGGACAAACTCGACTATTTGCAGAGCCTGAAGGTGGAAGTGCTCTACCTGAGCCCGGTGTTTGTGTCCCCGTCGAATCACAAGTATGACTGCCAGGATTATGAACATATCGATCCTCATTACGGGGTGATCGTGAAGGATGAAGGGGAACTTGTGGCGGCGGATGCGTCGGATAACCGCAATGCGAAGCGGTATTCCGTGCGGACCTCCGACCGGGAGAACCTGGCGGCGAGTGATGCGTTTTTTGCCCGTTTTGTGCAGGAAGTCCACAAGCGGGGCATGCGGATCATCTTGGACGGAGTTTTTAATCACTGCGGGTCTTTCAACAAGTGGATGGACCGTGAGAAGATCTATGAGAAGGACGGCGGGTATGAGCCGGGTGCATACCTCTCAGCGGACAGTCCGTACCGGGATTTCTTTCTGTTTAAGGATGCGAACGGCTGGCCGGACAATGACTCCTACGAAGGCTGGTGGGGACATAACACGCTGCCGAAATTAAATTATGAGGGATCGGAAAAGCTGTATCAGTATGTGCTCGATATCGCGAAACGGTGGCTTTCCCCGCCGTACTCGATCGATGGCTGGCGTCTCGATGTGGCGGCGGATCTCAGTCATTCGCCGGAGATGAACCACCGGTTCTGGAGAGATTTCCGGAAGGTCGTAAAGGAGGCGAATCCGGACGCGCTGATCCTGGCGGAACATTACGGGGATGCCACAACATGGCTTTCCGGGGACCAGTGGGATACGGTGATGAATTATGACGCGTTCATGGAACCGGTATCCTGGTTCCTGACCGGTCTGGAAAAGCACAGCGAGCGGAAGGATGACCACCTTCTGCACAACAGTCAGGCGTTCATGTGCTCCATGCTCTCCAACATGAGCCGGATGCAGACGGGATCTCTCTATGCGGCGATGAATGAACTTTCAAACCATGACCATTCGCGATTCCTCACGAGGACGAACCGCGTCGTGGGACGGCTTTATAAGCCGGAGGATGCGGAGAAAGCGGAGATCGGCGTGAATTACGGAACCTTCCGCTCCGGCGCGATGATCCAGATGACATGGCCGGGGGCACCGACGATCTATTACGGTGATGAGGCTGGCGTCTTTGGCTGGACGGACCCGGATAACCGGAGAACATTCCCCTGGGGAAAGGAAGACCTGGAACTCACGGAATTTCACCGGTATCTCACGGGGATCCGGAACAGGACTCCGGCGTTCCGATGCGGGGCGTTAAAGCCGCTGCTGGCGGAGAATGGTGTGATCGCGTATGGACGTTTTGATGCGGACGGCCAGGGAGTTGTCGTTGTGAACAGTGAGGATTATTCCCAGAGAATCCGGATTCCGGTGTGGGAAGCGGAAGTGAACGGCGATTTTATGGACCGCGTGATGGCGACGGATGCGGAGCGGTACAACGCGGGCACTGTGCGGTATCCGGTGACGGACGGTGTGATGGAAGTGGAGATCGCGGCGAATGGGGCGATGATCTTTATTGGGAGTAAAGGCGAGTAGATGGCGATCATGGTGCGTGTGCCGGGACTGTAATACGCAGTGTTTTCAAGGGCATTTGGTCATAAAAAATGCTTGATTTTTGAATCGATGTATGGTATCATTTTGACTTGTCAGAATGATATGGGCGGATTCCCGAGTGGCCAAAGGGGACAGACTGTAAATCTGCTGCAACTTGCTTCGGTGGTTCGAATCCACCTCCGCCCATTTTGGTAGCAAAGACCTGAAGAGATGAGAATGTCAAGGGAATGGGACGATGATTAGGGTGGCTCCGAGGTATTATGGAGCTGCGCTCCATAATTGCCGTTTGCAACGGCGATAGCTGCTGATATGAGAAAATTTTCTTATGTGAGCGAGCTCCCAACGAAAATTTTTTCATATCAGCAGCTGCCTCTCATTGTTTATACGCGGGTGTAGTTCAATGGTAGAACACCAGCCTTCCAAGCTGGATACGTGGGTTCGATTCCCATCACCCGCTTTTTGAAGCGTCGGACCTCTGGATTTAGAGGTCCGATTTTTTGTTTAACAGGAAACTCCGTCGGAATTTCCTGTTAAACAAAAAGGCCTGCGTGCCTAAGATGCGCACTCGCGCGAAGACGAAGATCGTCGTAAGCGACCGCGCTCGGCGCGAGAATGTGCCAAGGCCCATTCTTTTTTTACCCCCCAGTACCCCCAGGAGGACGAGCATGAATTTACGTGAATATCTGAAAGAAACCAACCTCATCACCGACGGCGCGTTCGGCACTTACTTTGCAGCAAAATACCAGACGCAGGAGATCCCGGAGCTTGCGAATCTCTCGGACCCGGAGAAAGTAAAGAAGATCCACGAGGAATATCTGAATGCCGGAGCAAATTTTATCCGGACAAATACTTTTGCGGCGAACACAGAGACGCTGCAGGAGCGCTTTCCGGAAGTTGAGAAGAACATCCGCGCGGCGGTGGAGATCGCAAGGAGCGCGGCGGACGGGAAGAACGTCTGGATTGCAGGCGATATCGGTCCGATCCCGGTGAATGGGACGGAGGACGCAGCGGCAGCGGCGGACGAGTATTATCAGATCGCAAAGACGTTTGCGGAGACAGGAGTCAAAGTCCTGGACTTTGAGACGTTTGCAGACCTCGACGGGATCCTTCCGGCGATCAAAAAGATCCGTGCCGAGTATGACATGTTCATCGCAGTCTCTTTTTCCGTGAACCAGTTCGGCTACAGCGCGGCAGGACTCAGCGCGAAGCGCCTTTTGGCGGACGCGGCGGCTGTTCTGGAGATCGATGCGGTGGGCTTAAACTGCGGCGTGGGACCGGCTCATATGCGCCAGATCCTGGAAAAAGCGGGACGTCCGGGGGATAAATTCCTGCTGGCGATCCCGAATGCGGGATATCCGACTTTGACGAGAAATAAACTTCAGTTTGGCAACACTCCGGTATATTTTGCGGAGAAGATGAAGGAGCTTCAGGAGCTCGGTGCTGACATTCTCGGTGGCTGCTGTGGAACAGATCCGGAATTTATCCGTGAAATGTCCGCCCGGGACGGAATCCTGAAGAAAAGCGCTCCGGAAAAAGAGGCGGAGAGCAGCGGACAGAGTGAACATGTGGTAAGACAGGGATTCCTCTATGATAAGAACGGAAACAGAAAAGAGAAGAAGCTTATCGCGGTCGAGCTGGCGCCGCCGTTTGACGCGGATGATGAGAAACTCCTGGAATCCGCCCATCTTTTAAAGAATGCAGGCGTGGATGTCCTCACATTCCCGGATTCCCCGTCCGGAAGAACGAGAGTCGATTCCGTCCTCATGGCGAACAAGGTGCGCCAGGCGACGGGATTAAATGTGATGCCGCATATCTGCTGTCGTGACAGGAATGCGATCGCGATGCGGTCCCTGTTTCTGGGAGCTGCCATCAATGATATTTACAACTTTCTGATCATCACGGGAGATCCGATCCCGTCGACGGCGAGACAGACGGTCAAAGCGGTGTTCAACTCGGATTCCACGGGGCTTATGAAGATCGCGAAGGAGATGAACGAGGATGTTTTCGCGAATAATCCGCTCTGCTACGGTGGTGCGATCAACCAGGGAAGAAAGAACCTGGACGTGGAGATCGGACGTGTAAAGAAGAAGATGGAAGAGGGAGCGGAGTTTTTCCTGACCCAGCCGGTATTCACGGAGGAGGACGCGGCGAGACTGCGCCGGATCAAGGATGAGACCGGGGCGCGGATCCTCTGCGGGATCATGCCGCTCATCAGCAGAAAGAACGCGATGTTCATGAAAAATGAGATCGCGGGCGTCAATGTGACGGATGAGATCGTCGCGAGATACCCTGAAAAAGCCAGCCGGAAGGAAGGCGAGGCCGTGGGCATCCAGCTTGCGAAGGAAGTCATGAAGCTGGTGGAGGACTTCGTGGACGGATATTATTTTTCATTCCCGTTCAACAGGGTTTATATGTTGAAGGATATTTGTAACTGTTCAGTAGGTCTGCGCACTTGCTGCGCTGATCGTAATAAAACACAGGCTTGAAGGCAAAAATCCCATCGGCGAAGCCGATTTGGAATGGATTTTTGCTCGTAACTTGCCATGCATCCGAAGGGAAGCTCCGGGGGAGGTTCCCGTAGGTGTGAGGGTACTGAACAGTTACGGATATTTTAGAAAAGTAAAAACAGCAGGAGACGGCGCCCGGATCAGGGCGACAGCCGTAAATGGAGAATAGAAAGAGAATGATTAAGACGATCACAGCTGCAGAGCTGATTAATGGAAGAACGTTTGACCGGACGATCATCGACATCCGCCCGGCGGAGGAATATAAAAAGGGGTCCATGGATGCCGCGTTAAATATCCCGGAGGACAAGCTGGTGGAATACCTGGAGAATCCGGAGGAGGCGGACATGGAGTCCGGAACGATCGGAGAGGGAAAGGCCTGGGAAGAGGGCGTAAATGTTGGAAAACTTCTCGCGGCGATCCCGAAGGACAAGCCGGTCTGGGTGCTCTGCCATACGGGAAACAAGAGCCTGTATGTGGCGGAACTTCTGGACGATGCCGGATTTGACGCCGGAAGCGTGGAAGGCGGATACCGCTCCTTCCTGCGCCTGTCCCTGTCCATGATGGTCATGAACGAGGAGGAGGTCGCGGAGCGCACGAAGGCGATCGAGCGCAGCATCATCACAAAATACCGCAAATCGATCTGGAGACGGTTTACAAAGGGAGTCCATGACTACGAGCTGATCAAGGAAGGAGATAAGATTGCGGTCTGCATCTCCGGCGGAAAAGACTCGATGCTCATGGCAAAGCTCTTACAGGAGCTGAAACTTCATGGAAAAGTGAAGTTTGACCTTGTATTTCTCGTGATGAATCCGGGATATAATGAGGACAACTGGAATATCATCTTAAATAACGCGAAGCTTCTGGGAATCCCGATCCAGGTGTTTGACAGCGATATCTTCAATATCGTTGCCGACGTGGATAAGAGCCCGTGTTATCTCTGCGCGAGAATGCGCCGCGGATATCTTTATTCCCACGCGAAAGAGCTCGGCTGCAACAAGATCGCGCTTGGACATCATTTTGACGATGTGATCGAGACGACGCTGATGGGAATGCTGTATAGCGGAAAGGTCGAGACCATGATGCCGAAGCTCCACAGCAAGAACTTTGAGGGCATGGAGCTGATCCGCCCGATGTACATGGTCCGCGAGGCGGATATCAAGGCGTGGAGAGATTACAATCACCTCCACTTTATCCAGTGTGCGTGCCGTTTCACGGAGCGCTGCGCGACATGCGGCGGCGAAAAGGGATCGAAGCGCGACGAGATGAAGGAGCTGATCGCGGAGCTCAGAAAGCGCTGTGACACGATCGACATGAATATCTTCAACAGTGTTCACAACATCAATCTGAAGACGGTCATCGGATATCACAAGGGAGACTGGAGTTACAATTTCCTGGATGACTACGATGAGGAGACGAAGAAAATCCATAATTGACAATTCTTTTCAAACACGCTATAATGAGAGTCTATCGGAGAATGCGCGGATGTGGCGGAACTGGCAGACGCACCAGCCTTAGGAGCTGGCGGGCAACCGTGGGGGTTCAAATCCCTTCATCCGCACTCTTCTGTAGAACAAAAAGATACTCATGTAACTGTGACGATACAATACAGTTACGGACTTACCAGAATAAGGGAGTAGTCGGCGCCGGAAAGCGCAGTAAGGTCAACATACTGGAAATGTTCCTGGCTTTACTTGAAATGATGAGACTTATCTGTCGAAAATGACAGAGAGAGTCTCTTTTTTTGTTTAAGAGGAAATCCAGATGGAACATTCTGTTAAACAAAGAGGCACTGCGTGCCTGAGATGCGCAATGTGCAAGGCGGAAGGATCGCACAGGAAAGCGTGCTCGGCGCGGGAAACCGGAAAGCGGATTCCTTTTTATCAGAAAAAATAAGCAATTTTTAGGAGGAACATGACTTATGGGACTTTTAGAGCTTTTTATCCTTGCTGTAGGACTGTCGATGGATGCGTTCGCGGTGTCTGTCTGTAAGGGCCTGTCGGTAAAAAAGATGGAACCGAAGCACGCGCTGATCTGCGGTGCATATTTTGGCGGATTCCAGGCTCTGATGCCGACGATCGGCTACCTTCTAGGAAGCCAGTTTGAGTCCATGATCACACAGATCGACCACTGGATCGCATTTGTTCTTCTCGGGATCATCGGAATCAATATGATCAAGGAATCCAGAGAGGATGAGGACGAAGAACTGAACGCCAGCTTTGACGTGAAGACGATGTTAGCCCTGGCGGTGGCGACCAGTATCGATGCGCTGGCAGTCGGCGTGACATTTGCGTTTTTACATGTAAACATCGTCTGGGCAGTGACCTTCATCGGATGTACGACATTTATCCTGTCGGCGATCGGCGTGAAGGTCGGTAATGTATTCGGAATGAAGTACAAGTCGAAGGCAGAGTTTGTCGGCGGACTGATCCTGGTCCTCATGGGGATCAAGATTTTGCTGGAGCATCTTGGATTCCTTGGCTGAGCCTGAAAAGCGCGGCCGGATCACGAAAAAACGGCAGCAGGAGAGGACCGGAACAGATAAAGAAGTTGAAAAATAGATCTTTGGGAGAGAAAACTTCCGGAGGTCCATTTTTGACGATAAGAGTGTTAACTTTAAGAGCGTGAACTTTTGTTGTCCGGCGTTCTTGACAAGGCATTCCGGTACCGATATAATGAATAATTGTCTGATACAGACAGATGAGATTTTGTAAAAATACCGTAATTGGAACGATATTACATAATCATAACCGATACATATCAGGGTTCGGCACCATTTCGGTGCGGACCCTGTCGTTGCATCCTGATAAATTCTGATAAAGTAAAATAAGGAAAATACAGACATGAACAGAGAGAGAGACCAGAGGGGATCAATGGGACCGAGAGACCAGAGAGATCCCAGAACCCAGAGAGACCAGAGAGACCAGAGAGACGAGTACAGGCAGCATTCCCCGGCCTGGATCCGGGCGCAGAGGCGGAAGAGAAAACAGATCTTAAGACGACGGATCATGATCGGCGGAGCGATCATCTGCCTGGTCCTGATCATCGGAGTGATCCGGCTTATTTCCGGCTTGTTCGGGCATGGAAAAGAGAAGACAACGGATACGGTCGCGGAGGAATCCACATTCCAGGCATCCGATATCAGCGTCAACGGGATTTCTTTAAAGGGAATGACAAAGAGCGAGGCGAAAGCTGCCATCGAGGCGAAGTTTCCGTGGAATGTGAAGATCTCTTACAACGGGGAGAGCGTGGACGCGGACAATATGATCGACACCGAGCTGGATGCCTTTTTGGACGGGATTTCTGCTGACAAGAATGGCGGAGAATATACATTCTCGGTGGAAGATTCCGAGGATCTGCAGTCCGCAGCGGCAGAGGCAGCAGCGGACGCGGCGGCGAAGTGGGATGTGAAGGCAAAGAACGGCTCGATCTCCGAGTATGACGCTGCGACGGATAAGTTCCTGTTTGCGGACGGAGCTCCGGGCAAGGCTGTGAACCAGGAGAAGCTTATAAAGGACCTCGTGGAGGCTGCGACAAGCGGAAACTATGACGCCGTGATACAGGCTGAGGTCAATGAGAGCCAGCCGGAGCTTTCCGCAGCGAACGCGAAGGAGCAGTATAAGACTCTTTCTACGTTTACGACGGAGACGACCGCCAACGAGAAGAGAAATACAAACGTAAAGCTTGCGGCCAGAGCTATCAACGGAACCATCGTGCGGCCGGGTGAGGAATTTTCCTTTAATAAGGTTGTAGGACAGCGCACGGCGGAAAAGGGATATCAGGAAGCGGCTGCCTACAGTGGAGGCGAGGTCGTACAGGAACCGGGCGGTGGTGTATGCCAGGTATCTTCGACGATGTACCGTGTGGCATTCCAGTCCGGTATGCAGATCACGTTCCGAAGATCCCATACCTTTGAGCCGAACTACGTAACTCCGGGACAGGATGCGGCGATCAGCTGGGATATTCCGGATTTCCGGTTTATCAATACGTCAAAGGCAGCGATCGGTATCCGCGCGAACTACAGCAACCGGAAGATGACGGTCTCCTTCTACGGAGTACCGGTGCTGGAGGATGGAATCACCTGGAGTCTGGAGTCCGAGAAGACGGATGAGCTTCCACCGCCGGAGCCGACCTATGTGGAAGACCCGACGCTGGATCCGGGTACCGAGGTGACACAGAAGGCAGCGACGAACGGAAGCCGCTGGGTTACCTATAAGATCGTTTCAAAGAACGGAACCGTTATCGAGAAGACAGAAGATCACGCGAAAACCTACAAGGGACATGCGGCTGTGATCCGCAGAAATACGGGAACCGTGAAGGTTTCACCGGATGAGACGACGGCCATTGAGTCCACGTCGGCAGCAGCTGTAGACGGAATGCCGGACGGATATGTTCCGGGCGAGAGTGTCGCGCCGGAGAGTTCCGCCGCCGCGACAACAGCCGCCGGTTCTTCCGGCACATCGACGACAGCGGCGTCCACCGGTGGCTCTGAGACAAAGGGCACACACAGTGAGACAACGGCTGCATCGACGACAGCGGCAGCAACTGAGGCTGCGACGACGGCTGCACCGGCGACAGAAGCAACGACGGCAGCCGCACCAAACGGCCCGGGCGATGAGACAACAGCAGCGGCTACAACGGAAGCGGTTGGAAATATTGCAGGATTTCCGGGAAATTAAATAGAGAGAATAAAGAAAACGCACATCATGCTTTCAAGAACCTTAATTATATGGGAGAAAGAAGATGTGCGTTTTGATTTAGTGTGAGAGAACGAGACGTCGCGGAGCGTAAACGAAAGAAAAGAGGTGTCCCAAAGGATACCTCTTTTCTTTCGTTTTTGTAAAAGCACGAGACGGGATTCGAACCCGCGACCCTCGCCTTGGCAAGGCGATACTCCACCACTGAGCCACTCGTGCGTATCAGGTTACCATCATGATAGCATGGATCTTTTGAAGTGTCAAGATAAGAAAAGTGTGGTATACTGTGGAGGATATGAAAAAATTTACTGGTCAGGTCAGCACATGGAAGTAAAAGAGAGGAAAAGCCATTGGAAACATCAGTAAGATCAAAGGAAATGGATATGTTAAACGGAGGACTGGCAGGAAAACTGATCCTGTTTTCGATACCGTTAGCGTTCAGCAGTATTTTGCAGCAGCTGTTTAATTCAGCGGACGTTGCCGTTGTGGGAAGATTCGCGGGGGAACAGGCGCTGGCGGCCGTGGGAAGCTGTGTGGCACTGGTTGGAATTTTCGTGAACCTGATCGTAGGACTTTCTGTGGGACCGAATGCAGCTCTGGCGAACCTTATTGGTCAGAAGAACCGCGGTAAGATCAACAGCATGGTCCACACGATCCTGACCTTCGGTGCGGTTCTCGGAATTGCGCTTCTCGTGATCGGAATGCTGGTGGCAAGAATGGTCCTTGTGGCATCCGGAACGCCGGAGACAGTGCTGGATCAGGCACTCTTATATATCAGGATCTATTTTGTGGGAATTCCGTTTATGGTGGCGTACAACTTTGGTGCTGCCATTGTCAGAAGCTACGGTGATACGAGGAGACCGATGTACTACCTTATCGTGTCCGGCGTGCTGAATGTAATTTTAAACCTGCTCCTTGTGATCGGATTCCATCTGGGAGTTGCGGGAGTTGCCATTGCCACGGTGATCTCCAACGTGGTCAGCACATTCCTCATTATCTCCCATCTGTACCGCAGGAATGATGAGTTCAGCTTCCGGTTTGACAGGATGCGGATCGATACAAATGAGTTGAAAAAGGTGCTGGCGATCGGTATCCCGGCAGGAATTCAGGGTGCGATCTTTTCTGTTTCCAACGTGTTTATCCAGAGCGGGATCAACATGTTCGGTGAGGCGGCCATCGCAGGTTCATCCCTGGCACTGAATTTTGAGTATTTTACATATGATATTGCAGGTGCTTTTGCCCAGGCGGCGGTTACATTTACAAGTCAGAACTTTGGTGCGGGCAACATGAAGAGATGCAGAAAGATCTTCTGGCTCTGCCTGCTCTTTGGATTTGGATTTACGGAGATCCTCAGCGTGATTTTTATCGTGTGGGAAGACTTTTTCGTCAGCATCTATACGACGAGCGCTGCGGTGGCGGCATACGGGATCATACGAATGGATCGTGTGTGTGCCTTGGAAGGTTTAACTGCGACATATGAGGTTGCAAGTTCCTGCCTGCGAGGAACTGGAAAGTCCCTGGAGCCATCCGTCATCACGATCCTCGGTACGGTCGTATTCCGACTGATCTGGCTCACAACGATATTCCGCATGTTCACGACTTATGATATGTTGATGAATGTGTATGTGGCGTCGTGGCTGTTTACGGGATGTTCAATGTTCGTGGTCTACTTCTTCCATATGAGGAAGATGGATAAGCTGTTTGCGGCAAGATAGAGAGAAAAAACTGTTACTGTCTGCATCGTTCGTAAATAATAAAAAAGCGTTTTCCTGCGGTATATCAGTTGATGAGATGCCCGGACAGGAGAACGCTTTTTAAAGTTAAAGACCTGCAGATCAGATGATCTGGTTGAGAAGTTATAAGTCAGTTGGAACGGTTTCCTGACTTATAAGTGAATGATCTTCGCACCCAGAAGCTCTGCGTCGTCCTCCGCATGGGTAGCGATGATCAGGAGCTTTCCAGCGCAGAGCTCTTTGACAAGATCGATCGTGAGCTGCCTGGTATCTGCGTCCAGGCCGGTAAACGGCTCATCCATGAGAATGATATCGGTCGGTGCGAGGATTGCGCGCAGGATCGCGACACGCCTCTTCATGCCGCCGGAAAATTCACAGACAGGCTTATTCAGGGCGTCTTCCGGAAGAAGACGGAGCAGGTATGCGGTCAGAGCTTCGTTGGAATATCGCTTTCCAAGAGCGAAGCGGAGGTTTTCAATGGCGGTATAGCATTCCAGAAGACGGTTTTCCTGAAAAACGGCGGAGATCAGGGGACGCATTCCCCGGATCCTGCAGGGATCAGATTTTGATACTGTGCCGGAAGATGCTTTTATATCGTTGTTACCGGGATTCTCTGCCGGTGTACCGAACAGGATCACACCGGAATCCGGCTTTTCAAGTCCGAGGATCAGACGGAACAGTGTAGTCTTTCCGTTTCCGGATGGTGCCATCAGACAGTAGAAAGTTCCGGAGGAAAATTTCAGGGAGAGATCGGAGAGAACCGGCTGTCCGCCGTAGGATTTGGTGACGGAGCGGAGTGTGAGGGCAGTGTCATTTTTTTTATTGATCGGACTCATTCACATCAGCCCCCTTTCCGGCACATTTCTTCAGAATCCACAGAAAACCTTTCTCAAACAGACTGCTCACAAGAATGATGACAACCGTCCACGCGAAGAGCTCCGCGGTGCTCAGATAGATCTTCGCGAGATACAGCCCCTCGCCGATGGAACCGTCCGGCACACCGATGACTTCGGCGGCGATCCCTGACTTAAATCCCATGCCGAGGGCAGTGCGGCAGGCGCTTTTTAAGTACGGGTAGAGTGCTGTGCGGTAGATATAGAACGCCCGGCGGATAAATGGGACGTGGAAGACTTCCGCCATCTCTAAAAGTTCCCGGTCCGCAGATATCAGCCCGGCTTTCGTGTTCACATGGATCATGGGATAGACCACGAGGAACGAGATAAAGACGGAGAGGTTTTTCGAGCCGGTCCAGATCAGCGCCAGGATCACGAAGGACGCGACGGGAACCGTCTTCATGAGCTGCACCGGCGGCTCTAAGAATTCGTCCACGATGGGAAAACGGTACGCCAGAGATCCGGTGAAAAGTCCCAGAAAAAACGCCAGAAAGAATCCGATGCTGATCCGTCCGAAAGAAAACGCGATGGCGGACCAGAAGTACGGGAGAACGATCTGCTCACAGAGCGCCCGCAGCGTATCGGCAGGTCCCACAAGGAAAATATGATTCCGGATCAGGGAGGCAGCGGCCTGCCAGAGAACGATCCAGAAAAGGATGATCGAGAGTCTGCGGAAAAATCCGGAAAAACGATGATCCATGGTGGCTGTCTCCTTTCACAAAGTGTAATAAAAATCAAAGCTGCTTTCCAGCGGTTGAATTTCTACATGTAATCGTAATAATAAAATTATAGTAACTATTCAGTGCCTTCATAGTTACGTGCAAAAATCCATTCCAGATCAGCTTCGCTGATGGGATTTTTGCCTTCCAGCCTATGTTTTCTTACGGTCAGCGCAGCAAGTGCGCAGACCTACTGAACAGTTACAAATTATAACAGATATTTCTCATGGCTCAAACTATTAAAATGACTTATGTAAACTAAATTCCGTGAGAATAAACGGCGATATAGAAATGAGGTATGACTGTTTTGCCAGCCATACCTCGTTTTTCACAGTCGGCATGAATGCTTGTAACTGTTGAGAACTTTCGCAGTCACAATTACTTTACATAGTAGAAGCTATCATCCGGCAGCTCACCGCCGACGGAGGCCGGGTTCTGGTCGTGCAGAGCCTGAAGGTAACCGGAAAGTGCTGTTTTCATCTCATCACCGGAGATGAAGGTGATATTGCAGTAAGGAAGCGCTTTTTTTGCGATCGGAGCCTTTGCGACGATCTCAGCCTTTGCGATGAGCTCGGCTGCGGCATCCGGATCTTCCGCGGTGAAGGCGATGGATGCCTCATGTTCCTGTAAGAACGTATCGACGAGATCCTCGTGCTCCTTTAAGAAATCATTGTTTACAATGGTAACACCTGTTACAAGACGGCTTCCGGAACCTTCGCTCTGGACATTATCCCACTCTTTTGTGAGGTCCATGATGATGGAGAGCTTTTCGTTCTGGGCGAGAGCGGCAGTTACGAACGGCTGCGGAAGAAGACCGATGGCGTTCGGATCCTCAGCGAGGACGGAAGCAACCTCAGATGCCTCGGACTTGAATTCAAGAGTTACATCATCCTCTCCGAGTCCTGCGGCGGAGAGCACATAGCGGAGTGCGTATTCCGGAGTAGTTCCCTTTCCCGGAAGATATACGGTCTTTCCCTTTAACTGATCGATCGTTGTCACGGAGCTGTCGGCAGATACGAAGTAGAGAACGCCGAGAGTGTTGATATCGATCACGGAGATATTTTTGTTTGTTTTATTGTAGAGAACGCTTGCGACGTTCGCCGGAAGCAGGGCGATATCGACTTTTCCGCCAGCGACCATGGCAGTCATCTCGTCAGCTGCGGTGACCATTGTGAATTCGTAGCTGTTCTCGGACTCCCCGTTTGCGGCCTCATCCATGAGCTTTACAAGTCCCATGGTGGTCGGACCCTTTAAACCGCCGACACGGACAACGGTCTCATCACCGGTGTTTTCAGCGGCAGACTCGGAAGCGGCTTCCGTTGTGGTCTCCTCAGCGGCAGTCGTTGTCTCCTCCGCGGAAGAAGCGGCAGCTGTTGTTTCAGTTGTGGATGATGAGCAGCCTGCAAGGAGAGATCCCGCAATCGCGGCAGCCATCATGACGGATAACATTTTTCTCATAACTTAGTTCCTCCTGAAAAAAATCTGACAGACACGGGTCTTGTCCCACTGTCTGCGTGAATGATAAATCCCCGGTATGCACACGAAAAGAGCATACAGGGGATCCTGAATATGACAGATATTCCCGTATCAGATTCTTTTCGTCTTTTCCCTCAGGACAGTTGACCTTTGGGGTTAGCACGACCGAACTAAATAGAATATATCATGGGGAGTTAGGAATGTCAATCCAACATGAGACTGGGGAAAAACATGTTTTAAAGGCGAAGGCTGCATATGCCAAACCGAAAATAATCAGAAACGGAGTGGCGGGAAAGAGGCGGAACCGGAACCTGACTTTGTGAAAAAAAGAGACAAAGAAAGCGGTGCTGGGCAGCCGCATACTGCGAACAAATATCCGACACAGAAAGACAGAGAAACATAGGAAAATACAAGGGATTTCGCAGCCTGTACTTTATTGTATACAATTTAAGAAAATAAGGTTTTTCTCCGGAATGCGTTGGATTATATACAATTTCCGACTTGCTTTGCAAAGGGGGATATGCGATAATATGATGCGAAAACATTAAAAATTAAGGTAAGATAGAGGATTCAAAATTTAGGAGGAAATGGTATGAAAACCAACGATGAGGCACTGCTTAAGATCAAGTATGACGTGCTGCGCACAGTTTCCAAGCTGGCTTTTGAGGGCAGACTCGAGGAAGAGAGAGACAATATCCCGTTCAAACTGATCCCGGGCCCGAAGGCACAGTTCCGTTGCTGCGTATATAAGGAGAGAGAGATCATCCGTCAGAGAGTCCGTCTCGCGGAAGGAAAATGTCCGAGTGACAAACAGAGTGACAATATCATTCAGGTCATCTCTTCTGCATGTGAGGAGTGTCCGATCACAAGATTCGTTGTAACCGATAACTGTCAGAAATGTATGGGTAAAGCCTGCCAGAACGCATGTAACTTTGGTGCGATCTCGATCGGCCGTGACCGTGCCCATATTGATCCGAGTGTCTGTAAAGAGTGCGGACGCTGTGCTCAGGCATGTCCGTACAATGCGATCGCTGAGCTGATCCGTCCGTGCCGCCGTGCATGTCCGGTAGATGCGATCACAATGGATCCGGAGACCGGAATCTGCCAGATCGATGAAAAGAAATGTATCCAGTGCGGTGCCTGCGTAAGAAGCTGCCCGTTCGGTGCAATTTCCTCCAAGGTATATGTTGTACAGGTGATCGAGGCGATCAAGGCCGGCAAGAAGGTCGTTGCCATGGTTGCTCCGGCTGCTGAAGGTGAGTTCGGCCAGGATATCACAATGGAGAGCTGGCGTACTGCATTAAAGAAGGTTGGCTTTGCCGATATGGTAGAGGTTGCCGCCGGTGCTGATATGACAGCAGCGTACGAGGCAATGGAATGGGCAGAGGCATTTAAGGAAGGCAAGAAGATGACGACCTCCTGCTGTCCGGCATTCGTAAATATGATCAAGAAACACTATCCGACTCTGATCGATAATATGTCCACAACGGTATCCCCGATGTGTGCGGTATCCAGAATGTTAAAAGCGATCGATCCGGAGACAGTTACCGTATTTATCGGACCGTGTATGGCAAAGAAGTCTGAGGCGGCTGACAAGTCCATCGAGAACAATGCGGATTATGTTCTGACCTTCGGTGAGGCCATCGAAATGCTGCGCGGAAAAGAAGTTGAGCTTGAGCCGGCTGAGGAGACAAAGCAGGAAGGCAGTGTCTTCGGAAAACGCTTCGGCAATGGTGGAGGCGTGACAAACGCAGTGATCGAGTGCTTCAAGGAAAAAGGTGAGAGCGCAGATGTTAAGGTTGCGCGCTGCAGCGGTGCGGCTGAGGTTAAGAAAGCCCTTCTTCTTCTCAAAGTCGGCAGACTTCCGGAAGACTTCATTGAGGGTATGATGTGCCAGGGCGGCTGCGTAGGCGGACCGAGCAACCTGAAACAGGAGATGACATTCAAGAAAGACCGCGACGCTGTGATCGCCAAAGCAGACGGCCGCGGAGTATGGGAGAACTTAAAGAATTACGATATGGATTCCTTCTCCATGCATCGCAGCTACGAGAAGCCGGAGGCTTAATGTAGGTTTACATAACATATGAATATGGCAGGGTGTCCGCCTGAGACTGGCGGACATCTGTGAACAAAAAAACAGCATGTATTTTCTGGAGAATTTCTGGAAGGTATATGCTGTTTTGATGTCATGGATCCGGGGGGGTGTCGGTTTAACAGCGGAAAAATGTGACCTGCAGCAAGTGCTCATGCCTGGGTGAACGGAAGATGGTACTATCTGAACGCGGACGGAGATATGGCGATCGGCTGGATCCTTGTGAACGGAGTCTGGTATTACCTGAATCCGATGGCAGGAGTCCTTGATCCGGGTGGAAATCCGATACCGGAGGGCGCAATGTACGTAAGTGCTGTGACGCCGGATGGCTATCATGTCGGAGTATCCGGGGCGCTGATCGGAAGATAACAGACAGCGGCAGGTATCTGAAATGATATCTGCCGCTGTTTTTGTTATGCTTTATCCAGGTTCGATAAGAATCCCACCTTTTTCAGGTGGTAGTAACAGCAAATTCGTCTCAGTGGAAGTCAGTTTTCGACTGAGACGAATTTGTATTTAGAAGCTTATGGTATGTAGATTACAACCGGCACTTATTGACCCGCTTAGAAGAAAGCTCTTCCACCTTCTTTAACGTCTTCGCCAGATTCGGATCCACATATTCCTCTTTTTCAAGGTTTTTCTGAGCTGTGGAAAGCATCAGCTTGATACGGTTTAATTGGTTTACCTCACTGGCCCCCGGATCATAGTCGACGGCGATGATGTTTGCCTTGGGGTTCGCGTAGCGAAGCTCCTTGATGACACCTTTTCCGACGATATGGTTCGGCAGGCAGCCGAAAGGCTGGACGCAGACGATGTTGTTGACGCCGCTCTTGATGAGCTCCAGCATCTCACCGGTCAGGAACCAGCCCTCTCCGGTCTGGTTTCCAAGGGAGACAAAGCCGTTTGCCATCACTGCCAGCTCCTTGATCCTTGAAGGCGGAGTGAAGTGAGTGCTCTTTTCAAGAGCAATTCTTGCGGCCTTTCTCATGTACTCGAGAAGGGAGATCGCCATGTTGCAGAGATGCGCCGTGGAGCGCTTCATTCCCAGATTATCTGCCTTGAAGTTGCTGTTGTAGAAGCAGTAAAGCAGGAAATCCATGAGATCCGGCATTACCGCCTCAGCGCCCTCGGACTCTAAGAGCTCCACGATATGGTTGTTGGCGGTCGGTGAGAATTTGACGAGGATCTCTCCGACGATTCCGACCTTCGGTTTGTGGACATTCGTGCGCTCTAAGTTATCGAAGTCGTGGATGATGCCGCGGATATTCTTCACAAAGGTCATCATTCCGGCGCTCTTTGTGGAGAGTGCTTTGACACAGATCTTCTTCCATTTCTCGTGGAGCGCATTTGCGGAGCCTGGAACGGCCTCGTAAGGTCTTGTAGCGTAGAGAACACGCATAAATACATCACCGTATACAACAGCCTGAAGAGCCTTCACAAGCATGGACGGCGTGTAGGTGAAGCCCGGATTCGTCTCCATACCATTCGCGTTGATGGAGATGACCGGGATCTGCGCCATTCCGGCTTTTTCGAGTGCGCGGCGGATAAATCCGATGTAGTTCGACGCACGGCAGCCGCCTCCGGTCTGGCTCATGAGGACGGCCGTGTGGTCGAGATCATACTTTCCGGATAGCAGGGCATCCATGATCTGTCCGATGACGATCAGGGACGGGTAGCAGGCGTCATTGTTTACATATTTTAATCCCGTATCCACGGCTGTCTTGTCATCGTTCTGGAGAACGACGAGGTTGTAGCCGAAGCTGCGGATCGCCGGTTCGATGAGCTCGAAGTGGATCGGGGACATCTGCGGGCAGAGCAGCGTGTAGTTCTTTTTCATCTCCTTCGTGAAGATCACACGGTTGTAGGAGCTGGACACGATATTTCTCGTGTAGCGGCGCTCCTCGCGGACACGCAGGGCGGAGATGAGGGAACGGATACGGATCCTTGCGGCTCCGAGGTTGTTGACCTCATCGATCTTTAAGACCGTATAGATCTTACCGGATCGGGTGAGAATATCACTGACCTGATCGGTGGTCACGGCGTCGAGACCGCAGCCGAAGGAATTTAGCTGGACGAGATCCAGGTTATCCTGTGTCTTTACAAAGGTCGCCGCCGCATAGAGGCGGGAGTGGTACATCCACTGGTCGGTAACGACGAGCGGGCGCTCCACCTTTCCTAAATGGGATACGGAGTCCTCCGTGAGGACAGCGAAACCGTAGGAGGTGATCATATCGGCGATGCCGTGATTGATCTCCGGATCGATGTGGTACGGACGTCCCGCAAGGACGATGCCGTGTTTGCCGGTATCTTTTAAGTACTGTAAGACTTCCTCGCCTTTCTTCTCCACATCGGTTCTCGCCTGCGCGAGTTCATCCCAGGCCTTCTTAGCGGCCTTCTTCGTCTCGGATTCCGGAATATCGAATTCCTTCTTAAAGACTTCCTGAAGCTGCTTTGAAAGGATCTCCTCACTTGTGAACGCCATGAAGGGATTTAAGAACTTCACATCCTTTTCCTTTAATTCCTCCATGTTGTTCTTGATGTTCTCCGAATAGGAGGTGACCATTGGGCAGTTGTAGTGGTTTCCGGCTCCCGGAACCTCTTTCCGCTCGTAAGGAATACACGGATAGAAGATAAACGGCACATCGCGTTTGATGAGCCAGGAAATGTGTCCGTGGGCAAGCTTTGCCGGGTAACATTCAGACTCACTCGGGATCGTCTCGATGCCCAGCTCGTAGATCTGGTGGCTGGACTGTGGGGACAGCATCACGCGGAAGCCGAGCTCCTTAAAGAAGGTTGCCCAGTACGGGAAGTTCTCGTACATGTTGAGGACCCGCGGGATTCCCACAACGCCGCGGGTCGCCTTGTCGGCTGTCAACGGCTCATAGTCGAAGAGTCTGTGATACTTCCATGTAAAGAGGTTCGGGATGTCACGTTTTGCCTTTTCCACGCCGAGACCGCGCTCACAGCGGTTTCCGGAAATATACTGACGTCCACCCTCGAAACGGTTGATCGTCAGGACACAGTGGTTTACGCATCCGCGGCAGCGGCTCATGGTTGTCGTGTAGGTCAAATTGATTATATCGTCCAGAGAGAGCATCGTCGTCTCATGGGGACGGTGCATGTAACGCTCACGGGCGATCAGTGCCGCGCCGAAGGCACCCATGATACCTGCGATATCCGGGCGGACGGCATTGCAGCCGGAGATCCGCTCGAAGCTTCGGAGGACTGCGTCATTGTAGAAGGTTCCGCCCTGTACAACGACGTTCTTTCCGAGGTCGCCGGCGGAAGTGATTTTGATGACCTTAAACAGGGCATTCTTGATAACAGAGTAGGCGAGGCCGGCGGAGATATCCGCAACGGAAGCGCCCTCTTTCTGCGCCTGTTTTACGTTGGAGTTCATGAATACGGTACATCTCGTTCCGAGATCCACCGGATTCTGGGCAAAAAGTGCCGCCTTTGCGAAATCCTGAACGCTGTAGTTTAAGGATTTTGCGAAGGTCTCGATGAAGGAACCGCAGCCGGAGGAACATGCCTCGTTGAGCTGGACACTGTCCACGGTGCCGTCCTTGATGCGGATACATTTCATATCCTGACCACCGATATCGAGGATGCAGTCTACGGACGGATCAAAGAATGCCGCCGCGTAGTAGTGGGAGATCGTTTCGACCTCGCCCTCATCCAGCATGAAGGCCGCCTTTAAGAGGGCCTCGCCGTAGCCGGTGGAGCAGGAGTAGGCGATCTTTGCGCTGTCCGGAAGCAGGGACTTGATCTCCTTTATGGAAGAGATCGCGGTCGCCAACGGACTACCGTTGTTGCTGCTGTAAAAGCTGTAGAGCAGGGAACCATCCTCGCCGACGAGTGCCACCTTCGTTGTGGTGGAACCGGCATCGATTCCTAAGAATACATTTCCCTCATAGGTGGCGAGGTCGCCGCGGCGGACCTTGTACTGGTCATGGCGGTCGGTGAATTCCTTATAATCTGCCTCATCCTTAAATAAAGGCTGCATTCTCTTTACTTCAAATTTCATCTTGATGCCGCCGGAAAGATCTGCGATCAGCTTGTCAAGAGAGAAGATCTCCGCGTGATCCTTCGCATTCATGGCAGCGCCGACGGCAGCGAAAAGATGGGAGTGGTCCGGGGCGATGATCGCGTCACCGGTTAAATTTAAGGTGCGGATAAAGGCGTTTCGAAGCTCCGGTAAAAAGTGCAGCGGACCGCCGAGGAACGCTACGTTTCCGCGGATCGGTTTTCCGCAGGCAAGACCGCTGATGGTCTGGTTTACAACCGCCTGGAAAATAGAGGCTGCAAGATCCTCACGGGTCGCACCGTCGTTGATCAGCGGCTGGATATCAGACTTTGCGAACACGCCGCAGCGGGCAGCGATCGGGTAGATCGCCTTATAATTCTTTGCATATTCATTCAGACCGGCAGCATCCGTCTGTAATAAGGAAGCCATCTGGTCGATAAAGGAACCGGTACCGCCGGCGCAGATCCCGTTCATACGCTGGTCGATTCCGCCTGTAAAGTAGATGATCTTCGCGTCCTCGCCGCCAAGCTCGATGGCGACATCCGTCCGCGGAGCATAGTCCTGAAGTGCGGTCGCAACCGCTACGACTTCCTGGACAAATGGAATATGTAAGTAACCCGACAGAGTGAGTCCGCCGGAACCTGTAATATTGGGCCGTAAAGAGAGTTCACCGAGTTCTCCCTTACACTTTTTCAGAAGCGAGGCCAGGGTTTCCTGGATATTGGCGTAATGCCGCTCATAATCCGCGAATAAAATTTTGTTGTTGTCGTCGATCACGGCAACTTTTACTGTAGTGGAACCGATATCGATTCCAAGACGATAGCATTGATTCATACGAGCGGGGAGTTCTCCCCATACCTCCTTTTCAACAGAAAAAAACGAGCCGTCCGCAAAAAGCAGGCAGCCAGCCGGAATGCGGGCATCAACATGCCGAACCGTTCAGCCATACAATTTTTTGCCGGAATCGGCACATAGCTGAACTGTTATGTCAAAATTCCGCACATAGTATAACACATTAAAAAAGGAAATACAATTGACGGAACTGGCATCTTGAGGTTAAAAACGGTTAAAATTCTGTAAAGAATGTGTAAAGATTTTAGAAGAAAGCGTTGCGGGGATGGATAGACATTCCAGTAACGATATCATAAAGCGTTTGACAAAAGAAACGGTTGGGAATTATAATACGGGGCGTAGGAGAAATAGATATTTCTATTAGGAAAGGAAAGCTTCAATGAATTTTATGAACAAGATGGAGCGGAAATTCGGACGGTACGCGATTCCGAATCTCATGTATTATATCGTGATCCTGTATGCGGTGGGCGTACTGGTCCAGATGATGGCACCGGCATTCTACATCCAGTACCTGATGCTGGATGCGAGGGCGATCCTTCACGGACAGATCTGGCGAGTCGTTACATTTATGATCTGGCCGCCGTCTGGCAGTCTTTTCTTCAACCTGATAGCGATCTACCTTTACTACAATCTGGGAATGACTCTGGAGCGGGTTTGGGGAACCTTCCGGTTTAATGTGTACTTTTTTATGGGTGTGATCGGTCATGTCCTTGCGGCGCTGCTGATCTACATCATTACAGGGCAGGTCTATATTCTCACCACAGATTATCTGAACTTTTCCCTGTTTTTTGCATTTGCGGCCACATTCCCGGAAATGCAGTTTTACCTGTTTTTTGTACTTCCGATCAAGGCGAAGTATCTGGCACTTTTTGATGGACTTTACTTCGTCTATGGATTCCTTTTCGGCGGCATGTCGCAGAGAATTGCGATCGTTATGTCTTTACTTAATTTTATCGTATACCTCTTCATGTCCAGGGGGAGCCGTCTGAATCCAAAGGAAATTCGGAGAAAACAGGTCTTTCACTCACAGATGCGCGAGGCGCAGAAGACAGCGGAAAAGATCGGACGCCACCGCTGTGCTGTTTGCGGACGTACGGAGGAGGATGACCCGAATCTTGTATTCCGCTACTGCTCCAAGTGCGAAGGCGACTATGAATACTGTCAGGACCACCTGTATACCCACAAACATGTAACAAAAGGCGGGATGGATCCAAGACAGGCAAACAGCAATCAGGAGGCATAACATGAAGAAAACAAAAATTATCTGTACCATGGGACCAAACAGCGATGACAGAGAGGTCATGAAACAGCTGCTCTTAAACGGAATGGATGTTGCCCGTTTCAACTTCTCCCACGGAACACACGATGAGCAGAGAGCCCGCTACAAACAGCTCCGCGAGGTTGCGGAAGAGGTTGGAAAACCGGTAGCAGCTCTTCTTGATACAAAGGGACCGGAGATCCGTACCGGTGTTTTAAAGGACGGAAAGAAGGTAACACTGACAGCAGGCGAGGAGATCATCCTTACAACAGAGGATATCGTCGGTGACGCAAAGAGAGTCCACATCAATTACAATGGCTTAAATGAGGACGTAACAGAGGGCAACGTGATCCTGATCGATGACGGCCTGATCGAGCTTCATGTTGAGCGTGTTGAGGGAACCGAGATCTACTGCAGGATCATGAACGGCGGCGAGCTTGGAGAGAGAAAGGGCGTAAACGTTCCGAACGTAAAGATCAAGCTTCCGGCGTTAACAGATAAAGATAAGGAAGATATCCGTTTCGGTATCGAGCTTGGGTTCGACTATATCGCGGCTTCCTTCATCCGTTCCGCAGATGCGATCCGTGAGATCCGCCAGATGTTAGACGAGGGCGGTTCCTCAATGGGAATCATCGCGAAGATCGAGAACGCTGAGGGACTTGAGAACCTTGACGAGATCATCGAGGCCAGCGACGGAATCATGGTAGCCCGCGGAGATCTGGGAGTTGAGATTGCACCGGAGAAGCTTCCGCACCTTCAGAAAATGATGATCAAAAAGTGCAGCGCCGCATGTAAGGTCGTTATTACAGCGACCCAGATGCTGGATTCCATGATCCGCAACCCGAGACCGACCCGCGCGGAGGTTTCCGACGTTGCGAACGCTGTATATGACGGAACAGACGTTGTTATGTTATCCGGTGAGACTGCAAATGGTAAGTACCCGGTCGAGGCATTAAAGATGATGGCTCATATCGTTGAGGAGACCGAGTCCCACATGAGCGGTGACTTCTATGAGAAGAGAACAGTATCCGACGATAACCGCCACAATATTTCCAATGCGGTGAGCTATGCGTCCGTCGCAACGGCACAGTCCCTTGACGCGGCTGTCATCATCGCGCCGAGCATCAGCGGCTACACGGCGAGAATGCTTTCCAAGTGGCATCCGTCCACAAAACTTGTGGGAATGTCCCCGAGTATCTCCGCAGTCCGCAAGATGATGCTCTACTGGGGCGTTACCCCGTTCCAGGCAAAAAGAGCGGAATCCACTGACACTTTAATTGAGAACAGTATTGACATTTTAAAAGAGAATGGTATTGTAAAAACAGGCGATATCGCGGTCGTGACTGCGGGAGTTGTGGATTATGCGAGAAGACATGAGCCAGCGGCTTCCACCAATATCATGCGGGTAGTAAATATCGACTAAAAGAAAGAGTCCGGCCTGCCGGGCTTTGCACCGGGCGCGGCTGTCTGTAGTGCATGGTGTATACAGCACAGGATCGAGCGTCTCAGGGTGCGGAATATATTGACTGATAAGGAGAGAACGTACATGGAGAAGAAACCGTTTGTAACGAAGGAACAGCTGGAAGAGATCGCAAAGACCTATCCGACTCCTTTCTATCTTTATGATGAAAAGGGAATCCGTGAGAATGCGATGAAATTAAAGGAAGCATTTTCCTGGAATAAAGGCTTCAGAGAGTATTTTGCAGTAAAGGCAACCCCGAACCCGTTCATCTTAAAAACATTGCAGGAGCTTGGATGCGGAACGGACTGTTCCTCAAAGACAGAGCTTCTGATGTCCGATGCATGCGGTTTTTCTGGTCATGACATCATGTTCTCTTCCAACGATACCCCGCCGGAAGAGTTCAAACTGGCTTACGACCTCGGCGCGATCATCAATCTGGACGATTTCACTCATATCGAGTGCCTCGAGAAGACCATCGGAACGATTCCGGAGACGATCTGCTGCCGCTTCAATCCGGGTGGATTATTCAAAGTAGCGACCGATATCATGGATAACCCGGGAGATGCGAAGTATGGCATGACGGAGGCCCAGATCACGGAGGCTTATAAGATCTTAAAGGCAAAGGGCGCGAAGAACTTCGGTATCCACGCGTTCCTTGCAAGCAACACCGTGACGAACGAGTACTATCCGATTCTCGCGAAGATCCTCTTTGAGCTCGCAGTGAAGTTAAAGAAGGAGACCGGCGCTGATATCAAGTTCATCAACCTCTCCGGCGGAATCGGTATCCCGTACAGACCGGATCAGGAGCCGAACGACATCAAGGTCATCGGCGAGGGCGTAAGAAAGGTTTACGAGGAAGTTCTCGTTCCGGCAGGAATGGGCGATGTGGCGCTCTTCACAGAGCTTGGCCGCTTCATGCTGGCTCCGTACGGTGCGCTTGTCACAAGAGCGATCCATGAGAAGCACACTTACAAAGAGTATATCGGTGTGGATGCCTGCGCGGTAAACCTGATGCGTCCGGCAATGTACGGCGCTTACCACCACATCACTGTGCTGGGCAAGGAGAACGAGCCGTGTGATCACAAGTACGATGTGACAGGCTCCCTCTGCGAGAACAACGATAAATTCGCGATCGACCGCATGCTCCCGAAGATTGATATGGGTGACCTTTTATTCATCCACGATGCGGGTGCACATGGATTCGCGATGGGTTACAACTACAACGGAAAGTTAAAGAGCGCAGAGCTTCTCCTCAAGGAGGACGGCAGCGTTCAGATGATCCGCCGTGCAGAGACTCCGAAGGATTACTTTGCTACATTTGATTTCTGCGATATTCTTAAGAATGTCAGAAACGTGTAAGGGAAAAAAGAAAAGCCTGATCATATGAGATGGTGTGCGGCCGGATCCATGCCGGCGGGCAGGATCTGAAAAATGACAGGCGGTCAGTTAAAAGAAAAAAGAGGCGGTATGGTTCCTGGTGAACGGTACCGTCTCTTGTTGTTTACGCGAAATTGGGACCGATTTCAGGTGACCGCATGGGCAATAGAGAATCATGCTTTGTCTTGTGGGTGTCAGGTCTGCCAGAACAAAAAGATATGAAAAAACCCTGTACATCTCGTACAGGGATTCATCATTTAGGATTTCAATTTCAAAAAGGTTTAGGATAAAGGATTTAAAATATCTCGTGCATTTCTTATGGTTAAAGTATAGCACACCGGGCCGGAAAATGATTGTATATTCTTTGAATGAATTATTAAGATTTCTTTAAGATTTGACCGTAATTCTGAAGAATGTGGAAAACAAAGAAAAGACAGGGAATGCTGTCAGAAGATATGCACAGACCGGAAAGTTCCGGTGATGGATTCGGACTGATCGGAAAGCGGCAGGGCGCACAAAACAGGCAGACAGAATATTTTATAAGTAAGAGAGAATGCATGGAGGAATCCTGCATGTGAATCATATCAAAGATCAGATCCATTGTGAGCGCGCATATCGGATGGGGCTTTCCGGGAAGGGGATCGGCGTGGCCGTTCTGGATACCGGGATCTTTCTTCACCGGGATTTTGACAGCCGGGTGACCGGTTTCGCGGATATGGTGAACCGGCGGAATTTTGCGTATGATGACTGCGGGCATGGGACGCATATCTGCGGGATCATCGGCGGCAGCGGGCGAATGTCCGGCGGGCGGTACAGCGGGATCGCACCGGGGTGTAATCTTATCATGGTGAAAGTCCTGGACCGAAAAGGAAATGGCTATTCTTCGGATGTTCTGGCGGGGATCTCCTGGGTTCTGGAGAGAAAGGAACAGCTTGGCATCCGGATCTTAAATATATCGGTGGGCGCCTGCTCGAAACGCGGGATGAGTGAGAATTCCGCCCTCGTGAAAGGCGTGAACCGGGCATGGGACGCCGGGCTTGTGGTCGTGGTGGCGGCCGGAAACAATGGGCCGCGGACCATGAGCATCACGACGCCGGGGATCAGCCGGAAGGTGATCACGGTCGGCTGTTCGGACGATGACCGGGAGGTACTGGTCGGTGGAAACCGGATGGTGGATTATTCCGGCCGCGGCCCCACGGCGGCCTGCATCTGCAAACCGGATCTCGTTGCACCGGGCTGCAGCGTTGTGAGCTGCTCCAGCAGAGCCGACAAGTATACGATCAAGAGCGGCACTTCCATGAGCACACCGATCGTCTCCGGAGCTGTCGCTCTTTTATTGGAACGCTTTCCGGACATGTCAAATAAGGATGTGAAACTGAGACTGCGGGAAAGTTCGGTGGATATCGGATTGCCGAGAAACCAGCAGGGATGGGGACTGTTGGATGTGGGGAAAATGCTTGAGAGATAAAGATAGCAAACGAAAACATATTGAAATGTTGTTGCGAGTATGTTATATTGTTTATAAAGAGGTGTCACCGATAGACGGGTGATCCTAGACATTAAGTAAAAAAATAACCGTTCGATTTGCTAGGTCGGGGCGGTTATTTTTTTGCATTTACAGTATCTTTTCCAAGCGTATACCCCAGTCCGAAACAAGCAAGACCGAAGCTCACGACCGCAATGAAATCAATAATGCTCATGGCATCCCCTCCTTTCCATAAGATTCCTTTACAGGTTCTATGTAATTCGGGGACCAACCGCCTACCGTTATGGTGACACCATGAGAAAATTCTACCATAATCTACAGATTCTATCAATCGACTCCAGTATAAAAACATCTCATTTTTTAAACACACAATTTTACACAGATTTTACATAATCCCTGTCAAGCATTTTACATTTCCTTGATATTCTGATACATGGTAAGAAAGAAATGTAAAAAGTTAATGAATGATCAAAATTTTGAAGAGGGGAATTTTATGGACTTTTTTGGAGTATTGACGATGCTTGGCGGGCTCGCGCTGTTCCTTTACGGAATGGAGACCATGGGAAATGGTCTCGAAAAGCTTTCCGGCGGCAGACTGGAAAGAATTCTTGAAAAACTGACATCAAATCCGATCAAGGCGGTCCTTTTAGGTGCCGGAGTCACAGCGGTGATCCAGTCATCTTCCGCGACTACCGTCATGGTCGTAGGTTTTGTAAACTCGGGCATCATGAAGCTGACGCAGGCGGTCGGCATCATCATGGGCGCCAACATCGGAACGACTGCTACTTCCTGGCTCCTGAGCCTTACAGGAATTGAGAGCGGAAACTTTTTTGTACGTCTTTTAAAACCGACATCGTTCTCACCGGCCCTTGCACTCATCGGTGTCTGCCTTATCATGTTCTCCAAAAAGGAGAAGAAGAAAGATGCTGGAACGATCATGATCGGCTTCGCGATCCTGATGACCGGAATGGAGACCATGAGCGGTGCTGTAAAACCGCTTGCGAATGTACCGGAATTCACAGGGATCCTGACCATGTTCTCGAATCCGGTCCTTGGAATGATCGCCGGAGCTGTCCTCACTGCGATCATCCAGAGCTCTTCCGCATCGGTCGGAATTCTTCAGGCGTTATGTGCAACGGGAGCAGTCAACTTCGGCACGGCTCTTCCGATCATCATGGGACAGAATATCGGAACATGTGTGACTGCAATGCTTTCCGGTATCGGCGCCTCCAAAAATGCGAGACGTGCAGCGCTTGTTCACCTGTACTTTAATATTATCGGCACCGTGATCTTTATGATCGTCTTTTACACGATCAATGCGGTCGTTCATTTTTCGTTCCTCGATACAGCGGCAAATGCGATGGGGATCGCAGTGATCCACAGCAGCTTCAACATTGCGGCGACAATCCTGCTCCTTCCGTTTGGCAACGGACTTGTAAAACTGGCATGTCTCACGATCCCGGATGAGCAGAAGAAGGAAGTTCCTGTCTCAGAGCAGGAAAAGAGTGCGTTCCGTCTTCTCGACCCGCGTTTCCTCGACACTCCTGGTTTTGCAGTAGAGCAGTGCCGTCAGACAACGATCCAGATGGCAAAGCTGGCGAAGGAATGCTTCTTTACATCAGTAGAACTTTTAAAGGAATTTTCAGAAGAAAAGGCAGAGCGCGTGGAGGCGCTGGAGAACCTTGTAGACCGTTATGAGGATGAACTCGGAACCTATATGGTAAAGCTCGGCGGAAAAAATCTGTCCAGAAACGACAGCCATACGGTATCCCTGCTCCTTCACTGCATCGGCGATTTTGAGCGTATTTCCGATCATGGCATGAATTTAAAGGATTCCGCGAAGGAGATGCAAGAGAAAGAGATGCATTTTTCAAGCAAGGCAGACAAAGAGCTGGAAATCTTTTTAGATGCCGTCAAGGAGATCCTGGACATGTCCATTGATGCGTTCGAGACGAATAATACGGATGAGGCGTCAAAGGTGGAGCCGTTAGAGGAAGTCATCGACGATATCAATACCGTGGTGAAGGCAAATCACATCAAGAGACTCCAGAAGGGAAAATGTACGATCGAGCAGGGCTTTGTCCTCTCTGACATTTCTATGAATCTGGAGCGTGTTTCCGATCACTGTTCCAATATCGCGATCAGCGTGATCGAGATCGAGCGCGATGGTTTTGATGCCCACGGATATCTGGAAAATTTAAAGAGAGACGGAGATCCGCAGTTTGCGGCGATGGTGGAACAGTATCGTGATAAATACGCGCTTCCAGTCTAGGAAAATGTGTAGTAAGATAGTAGGAGAAAAGGGCGGTATGCCGTGGGAACGCATAGCTGCCCGGCACTATGGATCGTGAAATAAAAATCATGATCTGAATCAGGCCAATGACGGAAAATGACAGAAATTAAGACAGGAGGAGAAGAACATGGCTCTGATCTATGCAGTGGAAGATGATAAAAATATTCTGGAAATTGAGATGTTCGCACTGAAAAACAGCGGATATCAGGTAGAGGGCTTTGAGTGCGCTCATGATTTTTATAAAAAGCTGGAAGAGAAGCAGCCGGATCTTGTCCTCCTGGACATCATGCTGCCGGATGAGGACGGACTGGAGATCGTAGCGAAGCTCCGCCGCCGCCCGGAGACGAAGAAACTTCCGGTGATCATGGTGACGGCAAAGAGCACCGAGATCGACAAGGTGAAGGGACTCGATGTCGGCGCGGATGATTATCTGACAAAGCCGTTCGGTGTGATGGAGCTTATCGCGAGAGTGAAGGCGGTACTCAGAAGAACGATGGAGGAGGACAAGTTCCTGACCCTGGGGGATATCTTCCTGGATGATGAGAAGCACATGGTGTATGTGAAGGATGTCCCATGCAGCCTGACCTTCAAGGAATATGAACTCTTAAAGCTGCTGCTCCACAATGCCGGGATCGTTGTGACGCGTGAGATCATCCTGGAGCGTGTCTGGGGCATCGATTTTGAAGGAGAGTCGAGAACTCTGGATATGCATATCCGGACGCTCAGACAGAAACTCGGCGAGGCGGGTTCCATGATCCGTACAGTGAGAAATGTGGGGTACATGATCGAATGAAAAGAAAAATCCATATAGAACTTCTTGCCACGGCAGTGTTTTCAATCTTGTTGACACTGCTGTGTGTTTTATTCGTTTTTTACGGGGTCTATCAGAAACAGGTGATCGGGGATCTGAAGGCGGATGCGCTTGTCATGAAAAATATGCATATCTTTGACAGTATCTCGGATCTGCACCCGGATGCCTATGATCTGAATCCTGATACGCTGCGCATCACGGTGATCAACGCCAGCGGGAATGTGATCTTTGACAGCAATGCGGACTCTACCGCGATGGAGAACCATGAGGACCGTCCGGAGATCCATATGGCGCTGGAAAACGGGGAAGGAAGCGATACCCGCCGCTCGACCACACTGGATAAAAACATGTTCTATTACGCGATCCGTCTGGACAATGGCCGGATCCTGCGGATCGCAAGGGAAGGCGACAATATTTTTGCTCTGACCCAGAACATGATGCTGACAGTTGTCGGCGTGTTTGTGCTCCTGTTCTTCTTCTGTATCCTGATGTCCAATTACTTTACGAAGAATCTGGTGGCACCGATCGAGAAGATGGCGGAGAATCTCTCGGAACCCGGGACGCAGGCTGCCTACAAGGAGCTGGTCCCGTTTATGAACAAGATCCGGCAGCAGCATGAGGACATCTTAAAAAGTTCCCAGGTGCGCCAGGAATTCACGGCAAATGTTTCTCACGAGTTAAAGACGCCGCTCACGGCAATCTCCGGATACGCGGAGCTCATCGAACATGGGATGGCCGGGGACAACGCAGAGCGGTTCGCCGCGGAGATCCACAAGAATGCATCGAGACTGCTCTCACTGATCAACGATATCATCCAGCTTTCCCAGCTCGATGGCGGGAAAAAGGATGTGGAGTATAAAGATCTGGATCTGTTCCCGCTTGCAAAGGAATGTGTGGACATGCTCCAGATGAACGCGAAGAAGCAGAATGTGACGATCAGCGTCCGCGGCGGGGCTGCCCCTGTCTTTGCGGACCGGCAGCTCATGGAGGAACTGATCTACAACCTGTGCGACAATGCGATCCGTTATAACAAGAAGGACGGATCGGTGACGGTGACGACGGGAACGGAGAACGGACATACCTTCCTCTCTGTAAAGGATACCGGGATCGGGATCTCGCCGGAGCATCAGGAGCGGATTTTTGAGCGTTTCTACCGTGTCGATAAGAGCCGCTCGAAAGCGACCGGCGGTACGGGACTTGGCCTTGCGATCGTCAAACATATCGTGGCACAGCACGGTGCGAAGCTTTCCCTGGAGAGCGAGGCAGGAAAAGGAACGGAGATCCGGGTGGATTTTTCGGAGACTTTGAAGCAGCAGGAGCTTGAGAAAGAAAGGCAGCAGGAAGAACAGAAGGAAAATACGGAAGAGTGAGAACTTGATCAGTTGCCGTGCGCGTGCAGTGAGTGTCCGCGTACGGCAACTTTTTATGATTTACGCGAACAACGAGCCAAAGTCCGCGCTTGCGCGAGAACCTGGCGACTGCCGCGATAACAAGGGGAAACTCGAGAAACGTGTTTTCACTTGTTCCCGGACGATGTCTGTGATCAGTGTGCAGGCCGGGTGAGAGTGATTGGAATCCCGTTCTCCGGCTGAAGGAAACGCAGCTGATCCGGGATCGTGCAGCTGAGAGATGTTGAATCCGGGCTGCACAGGAGATGAGGAGGCGAAGCGAAATCCACATTCGTCAGATTGCAGGAAATCACTTTTGATTTCTGCCATCATTGCATCACTTTTTACAAAAATTACAAAATTCATTAGTTTAGCTTAAAAATACGTTGATGTATAGAAGAAATTGTGATAGGATGTTATGCATAAGTGCAGTCCAGACGGACAAACGTCCGCATGGACACTCTGGAGAGTCTCCGAATGGAGCGCCGAAGGTGTAAGACCGGTTCATGTCCATGGTACCGGTTGATCTCTCAGGCAAAAGGACAGGGCATACAAATAACCACAATGGGGAAAATCCCCGTTGTATGCAAATGTTCTACTCTTTGGAGAGCTGATATCTTATCAGCTCTTATTTTTTGCGCGTGAGCCCGGGGAATTGATTGCAGGGGCCGCGGCTATGATCATGAAAGAGGAGGATAACAAAAATGGACACACTGATGCAGCTTGTAACAAAAGGAAATGATTTTCTGTGGAGCTTTCTCCTGATCATTCTCTTATGCGGAACAGGGCTTTACTACACGATCCGCTTAAGATTCATCCAGGTCAGAAAGTTCGTGGAAGGCGTCCGCCAGGTATTCGGACATTTCAGCATGAACGGCGAAAAGCATGAGAAAGGCGAGATGACCCCGTTCCAGTCCATCGCCACGGCGATCGCTGCCCAGGTAGGAACCGGAAACCTCGCAGGAGCGGCGACAGCCCTCATCGGAGGCGGACCTGGTGCGATCTTTTGGATGTGGGTCAGCGCATTCCTCGGAATGGCGACGATCTATGCGGAGGCAGTTCTGGCACAGACATATAAGACAGAGGTAAACGGCGAGGTGACAGGAGGCCCTGTCTACTACATCAAGGCGGCGTTCAAGGGCACATTTGGAAAAGTGCTCTCCACTCTGTTCGCGGTATTTATTATTCTTGCTCTGGGCTTTATGGGAAACATGGTTCAGTCCAATTCCATCGGGGCAGCGTTTGTGGAAGCATTTCAGGTATTCCATGTGGAACTTTCGCCGGTGATCGTCGGCATTGTTGTCGCAGTGATCGCAGCGGTGATCTTCCTTGGAGGAACAAAGAGTCTGGCAACGGTAGTTGAGAAGATCGTTCCGATCATGGCCGGTGTTTATATCGTCGGCAGCCTGATTCTGATCTGCATGAACATCACGGCTCTTCCGGCAGCGTTCCTTTCCATTATTGAGGGGGCGTTTGCACCGGAAGCAGTGCTCGGCGCAGGCGCGGGAATCACAGTGCGCGAGGCGATCCGCTATGGTGTTGCCCGCGGCCTTTTCTCCAACGAGGCCGGTATGGGTTCCACACCGCACGCACATGCGAGAGCAAAAGCGGAATCCCCGCATCATCAGGGACTCTGCGCGATGGTCAGCGTCTTCATCGACACATTTATCGTCCTGAACCTGACTGTATTTTCCGTTCTCACGACAGGCGTTATGAGCAGCGGAAAGGACGGCACAGCGCTCACACAGGCGGCATTCATGAAAGGATTCGGCAGCGCCGGCATCATCTTCGTCGCGGTGTGCCTGTTCTTCTTCGCATTTTCCACGATCTTAAGCTGGCATTTCTTCGGACTTGTCAACGTGAAGTACCTGTTCGGTGAGAAAGCGTCAAAGCTTTACTCCATGATTGTTGTTGTCTGCATCGTGATCGGTTCCTGCCTGAAGCTGGAGCTTGTATGGTCTTTAGCAGACTTCTTCAACGGTCTGATGGTCATCCCGAACGTCCTTGCACTGCTGGCACTCAGCGGGCTCGTGGTGAGAGCATCGAAGGAGCGGTAGACGCAGAAGTCTTTTAAAATGAAATATTGACAGCCGGAAAGGCTGAGCGTAAGGCGGCAGACTGTGTATTGTGGGCATGGGCTGCCGTCTTTTTGATTTACGCGAACAAAGAGCCAAAGTCCGCGCTTGCGCGAGGCCTTGGCACTGTCGCGATAACAAGTGGTACATGTAAAAAAATCTCCCCGGAATTTGTGAAGGATGCCGATTGACAGCCGGATGGAAATCCGATATAGTACCCATATCTGAAATCTTTCCGGAGTTTATCCGGATCACCGATCTGATATAGTGAGCACGAAAAAATATGTGCTGCAGATCGTCACACCGGCGGGTCGCCGAAAGAATCGTGGAAAGCCCAATGAATAAAACGAAAGGAGACGGGAGGGAAGTATACTGCTTCGCAATGCGAAGAAACAACAAGAAATGGTTGACTTTTTACAGGGATTATATTATGATTAACGAGTACAGAACACTTGTTCGCATCTAATGACTGATCGGGCGGCATCTGCGTTGATCCTGCAGATTTTACGGGAGACCGCCTGGATTCTGATCGATTTTGTTATCCGGAAAATAAAAAGTGCAGTTCCGGATTTTGGAGGAAAAATATGAATAAAGATGATAAATTAAAAGCCCTTGATGCGGCTCTCACACAGATCGAAAAAGCTTACGGAAAAGGTTCCGTTATGAAACTCGGAGATTCCGGCGCAAATATGAATATCGAGACGGTTCCGACCGGTTCTCTGAGCCTTGATATCGCTCTCGGCCTCGGCGGAGTCCCGAAGGGACGTGTTGTAGAGATCTACGGGCCGGAGTCCAGTGGTAAGACGACGGTCGCTCTCCATATGGTAGCGGAAGTACAGAAACGCGGCGGTATCGCTGGATTTATCGACGCGGAGCACGCACTTGATCCGGTATACGCGAAAAATATCGGCGTTGATATCGATAACCTCTATATCTCCCAGCCGGATAACGGCGAGCAGGCGCTGGAGATCACGGAAACAATGGTGCGCTCCGGTGCCGTCGATATCGTGATCGTGGACTCCGTAGCGGCGCTTGTTCCGAAAGCAGAGATCGACGGCGATATGGGTGACTCCCACGTCGGCTTACAGGCCCGTTTAATGTCCCAGGCGTTAAGAAAACTGACCGCGATCATCAGCAAGACAAACTGTATCGTGATCTTTATCAACCAGCTCCGTGAGAAGGTTGGCGTCATGTTTGGAAATCCGGAGACAACGACCGGCGGACGTGCGTTAAAGTTCTATTCCTCCGTCCGTCTCGATGTGAGAAGAACCGAGTCCTTAAAGCAGAGCGGAGAGGTGATCGGAAACCATGTCCGTGTAAAGGTCGTAAAGAACAAGATCGCGCCGCCATTTAAAGAAGCCGAGTTTGACATTATGTTCGGAAAAGGAATCTCCCGTGAGGGTGATGTCCTTGATCTCGCTGCCGATGCGAATATTGTTGAGAAGAGCGGTTCCTGGTATGCATACAAGGGCGCGAAGATCGGTCAGGGACGTGAAAACGCAAAGAATTATCTGCTGCAGAATCCGCTGATCTGTGAGGAGATCGAAAACCAGGTGAGAGAGCTCCACGGACTGGAAGCACAGCACGTTGTCCCGGGTGAGATGGCTGCAGAGACAGCTCCGGAGGAGACACTGGCTGCGGAGACAGAGGCAGACGAGTAAAAAGCAGGAACAGCGTTACCTTTCATGGAACGTCAGAAACAGCATTCCTGCAGACAGTACAGGGACTTCTCTGAATAACAGGGAGAAGAATAACTGTAGATAGAAAGATACAGGAAACACACGGATGAAAGAGTGGATACAGGAAGAACACCGGGAACAGAAAATGTATGCCGGTGCAGATGGGGAGGCGATCCCGGAGGAGTTTCGGGAAGCCCGAAATAAGGGACTCTACTATCTCCAGTTTTCCGGAAAAACAGAAAATGAGATGCGTAAGAAGCTGGCGGAACAGGAGTTTTCGCCAGCCTCTGTTGAAGATGCGATCCTTTTTCTGAAACATTACCGGTATCTGGATGATGAGGATTATGCAAGGCGGTATGTAGAGAAAAACGGACATAAAAAGAGTATCCGCCAGATGAAATTTGATCTCCGCCAGAAAGGTGTCAGCGATGATCTGGTGGAAATGATATTCGAGGATATGGAAGTTGACGAGTCTGCCCAGATCCTCGGACTGCTGAGAAAGAAAAACTACGATCCGGAGGAACCGGACCCGGCAAAGCGTCAGAAGATCTACGCGTTCCTGGCGAGAAAAGGCTTTTCTTATGACGCGATCAACAGTGCGATGAAACAGTGGGAGTGAGAAGCTGTTTTTGATCGGTGAACAGGAACTGCAGTGCTGCTTTTCAGAGGCTGAGAGAGCCCGCGGACTGCAGTTCGACAACCTTCGTGGGGATGCACAGAAGTCCCCGGAATGCGGGCATTATACTTGACATAATGCATAAAACAGTTTAGAATTGAAGTGTTGTAATTAGTACAATGAAAACTAAATAAAGGAGGTGCTCCTGTGTCACCAATAATCAGCGTTATTATAACAGCAATTATTGTGGCTCCTATTACCTGGAAGATAGCTGTGGCTCACCATAAAAAAAGTTACGAGAGTAAGATCGGAAGCGCAGAGGAAAAATCCAGAGAAATAATAGATGAAGCATTGAAGGTCGCCGAGACGAAGAAGAAAGAAGCTCTCCTGGAAGCGAAGGAAGAGAATTTAAAAGCGAAAAACGAGCTTGAAAAGGAAACCAGAGAACGGAGAGCCGAGATCCAGCGTTATGAGCGCCGCGTACTGAGCAAAGAGGAAAACCTTGACAAAAAATCTGAGGCAATGGAGAGAAAAGAATCCAGTCTTGCCGCAAAGGAAGAAACTCTAAGAAAACGTTCTTCCGAGGTCGAGGAATTATTTGCTAAGGAGCAGGAAGAACTGGAGAAGATCTCCGGACTTACCAGCGAACAGGCGAAAGAATATCTTCTGAAATCTGTTGAGGAAGATGTAAAACACGACACTGCAAAGCTTATCAAGGAATTAGAAGCCAAGGCAAAAGAAGAAGCAGACAAGAAAGCAAAGGAATACGTGGTTACAGCGATCCAGAGATGTGCTGCTGACCATGTTGCAGAGACAACAGTTTCTGTTGTACAGCTCCCGAGCGACGAGATGAAAGGCCGCATCATTGGACGAGAGGGACGTAATATCCGTACTCTTGAGACAATGACAGGTGTGGAACTCATCATCGATGATACACCGGAAGCTGTCGTATTATCCGGTTTTGATCCGGTAAGACGTGAAGTCGCAAGAATTGCTCTTGAGAGACTGATCGTGGATGGACGTATCCATCCGGCGAGAATTGAAGAGATGGTGGAGAAAGCGCAGAAGGAAGTTGAAAACATGATGCGCGAGGAAGGTGAAGCTGCGATCCTTGAGGTCGGCATTCACAATATCCATCCGGAGCTCGTCAAGCTCCTCGGCAAGATGAAGTTCAGGACCAGCTATGGTCAGAACGCATTGAAGCATTCCATCGAGGTCGCACAGTTATCCGGTTTACTGGCAGCCGAGATCGGTGTGGACGTCAGAATGGCAAAGCGTGCCGGCTTATTACATGACATTGGAAAATCCGTTGACCATGAGATGGAAGGTTCCCATGTACAGCTCGGATCGGAACTGTGTAAGAAATACAAAGAATCCCCGATCGTTATCAATGCTGTGGAATCTCACCATGGCGATGTTGAGCCGACGAACCTTATTTCCTGCATCGTTCAGGCAGCAGATACGATTTCCGCTGCAAGACCGGGCGCAAGAAGAGAGACGTTGGAGACATACACGAACCGCTTAAAGCAGCTTGAGGATATTACAAACTCCTTCAAGGGAGTTGATAAGTCCTTTGCGATCCAGGCGGGACGCGAAGTGCGCATTATGGTAGTGCCGGAGCAGATCAGCGATGACGATATGGTTCTTCTCGCAAGAGACATATCCAAGAAGATCGAAGAAAGCCTGGAATATCCGGGACAGATCAAAGTCAACGTGATCCGCGAGTCCAGAGTTACCGATTACGCGAAATAAAATTGAAAGCCGTTGCTGTGCAGAGAGGATCTGTATGGCTGCGGCTTTTTTATTTACGCGAACAACGAGCCAAAGTCCGCGCTTGCGCGAGACCTTGGTGACTGTCGCGATAACAAACAGGCACTGCGTGCCTAAGATGCGCACTCGCGCGAAGATGAGGATTGTCGCAAGCGACCGCGCTCGGCGCGAGAATGTGTCGAGATACATTTTTAGGAGGAAATTTCATATGGCAAAAATTGGTTTTATCGGCATGGGAAATATGGGAACCGCGATCATGCGGGGACTTTTAAAGACATATCAGCCGGAGGAGCTGCTTTTTACGAGCGCTCATGAAGCGAAGATGCAGAAGATCACAGAGGAGACGGGCGTTGCCCACGTTTTCACAGCAACCGAGTGCGCAGAGCAGGTAAAATATCTGGTCCTCGCGGTAAAACCTCAGGTTCTTCCGACTGTGTTTAAAGAATTAAACGGAAAGATCCGTAAAAATCAGGTTGTGATCTCCATCGCGGCCGGATATGCGATCGCGGATCTTCAGGCAGGACTCGGAGACGAGGCGAGAATTGTCCGCTCGATGCCGAACACCCCGGCGATGGTCGGCGAGGGAATGTCCGGTGTGAGCTATGATGAGAACCTGTTTACGGACGAGGAAAAACAGGTGATCGACGGTTTCTTCACTTCTTTCGGAGAGATGGAGAAGGTGGACGAGAAGCTGATGGATGTTGTGGGAAGCGCCAGCGGCTGTTCACCGGCATATGTATACATGTTCATCGAGGCGCTGGCTGACGGCTGCGTGAAGAACGGACTTCCTCGCCAGGCTGCCTACAAGATGGTTGCCCAGGCGGTGCTCGGCAGCGCGAAGATGGTCCTTGAGACAGGAAAACATCCGGGCGAATTAAAGGATATGGTATGCTCTCCGGGCGGAACAACGATCGAAGGACTTGCCGCCCTGGAAGAGAATGGATTCCGCGGTGCGATCATCAAGGCCTGCGATGCGAACTTTGAGAAGAATAAGAAATTAAAGGGCTGATTGCTGTAAAAAGAATTCTCCTATTATTCACAGATAATGAGATAAATTGCGAACAAGAAGCAAATCGCAGACAGTTCTATGCAGACATGTCGGATTTTGTGAAATGATTGACTGTGGATCAGAACAAAGCATAAAGTGAGAGGAAATGAAAGAAACATGGAAAAGACAATTCGTTTAAAACGTGAACTTGCCTATACAGGAATGATCTTAAAGATCTACCGGGACACCGTCGTTGCTAACGGGATCGAGGAAGTCTATGACTATATCCATCATGACGGCGCTGCCGCTGTTCTTCCGGTGACAAAGGACGGAAAGATCCTGATGGTGCGCCAGTACCGGAACGCCCTGGACCGCTTTACTCTGGAAATCCCGGCGGGAAAGCTGGATGCGCCGGATGAGCCGAAGATCGAGTGTGCAGCGAGAGAACTTGAGGAGGAGACGGGATTCCGCAGTGAAAATCTGGAATTCCTGATGACGGTCAATACAACGGTGGCATTCTGTGACGAGCGTATCGGCGTCTATATCGCGAAAGATCTGATCCCGTCGAAACAGCACCTCGACGCAGACGAGAGCATCGACGTGGAGGAGTGGGAAGTGAAGGACCTTCTGGATCTGATCTACAGCGGGAAGATGACGGACGCAAAGACGATCGCGGCGATCCTTGCGTATGCCCAGAAGGAAGGAATCCGGTAAGAGCAGGTACTGGAAGACTAAAAAATCAGAAACAATATTGTGGATAAAGCATGGGACTGTGCGCATACACTGTGAAAAAGGAACAGGGGCGGCAGCGCTATGACTGGGATCCGCAGACACCGGAGACTATCGGACAGTCAGTTGTTCTGGCTGTCCTTTTTTTTATTTGTTGGGACTGCAGCGGGAACGATTTTTTGCAATCACATGAGCATGGAGATGAAGAATACGCTGGAACAATGGTTTGCGGGGATCTTTGCACCTGCGGAGCTGTCGTCAGTGGATTATTACAGCCTGTTCGCAGGCATTCTGAAGAAGCGCTTTGTGTGGATCCTGGTGGGGATCCTGATCTGCCAGACGTCGCTGTCCGGGATCATCTGCTATGCGTCGGCAGTCTGCGTATCGTTTCAGGCGTCAGTGATCGTCTGTGCCCTGACGATGCACAGCGGATTCAGCGGGATCCTGCTCTTTTTTGGGCTGGTCTTTCCACAGGGGATCTTTTATGCGCTGGCGGCGTATCTCTTGTGGATCGTGGTCCGGGAACCGGTGCGGGGGAATGAGCAATCCCGGATCTTGAGTATGATCTTATTGACAGCACTCGGAATCGCAGCAGAGACTTTGATCAATCCGGAAGTTTCAGCAGGAGTTTTTCGGTTCTTTTCGTAGACACAAGTGAGGATGAAGGCACGGAATTGCTGCAAAAAGGTACTGAAAAAGGTTTCCGGGCTGCGTGAGTTCCCTGCAAAGGGATTCAAGTGGGAAAAATCCGTTTGATTTTGCCATAAAATGGGGATATAATGTAGAAAAATATTGGTTTTGCCGGGAAAAATAAGGGAACAGTGGATTACAGTGGCCGCAAATGAACGGGGAAAAGGTATGAGAGAGGAAATTCAGACCTTCATCCATTATATGGAGGAGGAAAAACAAGCGTCAAAAAATACAACGCTTTCTTATCAGAGGGATCTTCTGAAGATGGCGGATTATCTGGAAGAGAACGGGATCACGGAGTGCGGAAAGGTAACAAAGACCGCGCTGAATTCTTATCTCCTTTTTCAGGGAAAAGAGGGAAAGGCGGCATCGACGGTCTCAAGGTCCCTGGCGTCCGCAAAGTCATTTTTCGGCTGGATGTATAGGAGAGGAATGATCCGGAGGGATCCTGCAGAATCGATCCATGCACCGAAGATCGAAAAGAAGGTGCCAGTGATCCTCACAGTAGATGAGGTGACGAGACTTCTGGACCAGCCGTCCTGTGCGAATCCGAAAGAGATCCGTGATAAGGCGATGCTGGAGCTTTTATATGCGACCGGGATCCGTGTGACGGAGCTTGTAACCCTGAAGCTTTCAGACGTGAATATGGCGGTCGGCTTTATCACCTGCCGGGATGAGCATAAAGAGCGGATGATCCCGTTCGGCCATGCGGCGAAAAATGCGCTGGCGAAGTATCTGGAGGCCTCGCGGGAGACGTTCTTAAAGGGAATGAGTTCGGAACTTCTCTTTACAAACTGCAGCGGAGGAGTCATGAGCCGTCAGGGCTTCTGGAAGCTGATCAAATATTATGGGGAGCGGGCCGGGATCGAGGAGGACATCACACCGCACACCCTGCGCCACTCTTTTGCGGTCCATCTTTTGAGCAACGGCGCTGACATGCGCGCTGTTCAGACCATGATGGGGCATTCCGACCTGGCATCCACGCAGATGTATACGGCATATGCGACGGAAAATACAGTCCGGGAGGCGTACCAGGGGGCACATCCGAGAAAGTGAAAAAACATTTTGCGAATATACACATTCTTCGCAGACAATATACCGATATCGATCGAAACAAACGGCAGAGAACGGAGCCTTTGAGAAAATTTGTCGGCCTGCGCTGACTGGAACACAGAGGCTGAACTCGAATTGAACTAAGAAAAAGAGCACCTATCGTGTTACTGTACACGGTAGGAATTTTCTGAACTGAAAATTCCGTACAATACAGTTGTGGCAGCAGATTTTGCCGATTCGGAATGCGAAGCATCGGCAAAATCCTGTTACAGTGCGCGGGCATGGAGTGCCCGTGTACTGTAACCCTATCATCACAATGTCAGAAAGAAAAATCCCTGAAACATTGATCGTAAGGTGCTCTTTTTATCATTTATTTCTGATCCATTCTCGCCAAGATACTTCTCGCAACGGAAAGTCCATTCGCGGATGCCTGCTGAAGACCGCGGGTCACGGACGCACCGTCACCGATGGCGCGGAGACCGTGGATGTTTGTCTCAAAGTCCTTATCGACAACGACCTTGTTGGAATAGAATTTAACTTCCACGCCGTAAAGCAGTGTCTCGTCACTGGCGATACCCGGAGTTACCTTGTCCAGAGCTTTTAACATCTCCTTGATGTCGACCATGATGCGGTGCGGGAGAACTAAGGAAAGGTCGCCCGGAACAGCATCCTTTAAGGTCGGGATGATATTGTTTCTGCAGAGACGCTCCTCTGTGGTGCGGCGGCCTCTCTGGAAATCGCCAAAGGTCTGGACGAGGATCTTTCCGTCGCAGAGCATGTTGGAGAGCTGGGCGATGTGTTTACCATACTCGATCGGGGTCTTGAACGGTTTTGTGAAGTTCTTGGATACCAGGATCGCGAAGTTGGTGTTGTTTGTCTTGTATTCTTTTGATTTATAAGCATGACCGTTTACGACAGCCAGACCGTTTTCGTAATACTCGGTCGCAACCTCACCGGACGGGTTCGTACAGAAGGTGCGGACTTTATCGTCGAAGGTCGGTGTGTAGTATACGAGTTTTGCCTCGTAGAGGTTCTTGTTGAGGAATTCCATGACCTCGTCGCGGACCTCGACACGGACACCGATATCAACGGTGCCGACCTCGGTATCGATCCCGTGGTCGTCACAGATGTGGGAGAACCAGTCGGAACCTTCGCGACCGATGGCGGAGACGATCTCGTCTGCGTAGTATGCCTCGTCTTTATCGGTAATGACACCTTTTGCAGCTCCGTCTTCGATGATGATATCTTTTACCATCGTGTTGAATTCCATGTGGATGCCGTTTGCGAGGAGGTGATCCTGCAGGCGGGTATAAATCTTGTAGCCTTCCTCGGTTCCGAGGTGACGGATCGGGCATTCGATCAGTTTTAAGTTTGCATTGATGGCCTTTTTACGGATCTTGCGGATCTCCTGCTGTTTGTCAACACCGTATACGTTCTGATCAGCGCCGAACTGCAGATAGATATCGTCGGATTCCCTGATGAGCTCTGTCGCCTTATCGTATCCTAAGATCTCCGGCAGATTTCCTCCGACATCCGGGGAAAGGGAGAGTTTTCCGTCGGAGAAAGCTCCGGCTCCTGCAAAGCCTGTGGTGATGGAACATGGTTTGCAGCCAACGCATACTTTTGTTTTTCTCTTTGGACATACGCGTTTTTCGATCGGTCTTCCTTTTTCGATCATTAAGATGTTTAATTCTGGTTTTTCTTTGATCAGCTCATACGCGCAGAAGATTCCGGACGGGCCGGCGCCGATGATGATCACGTCAAAATGTTCTCCGGATTTCATATCACAAGTCTCCTTTCGGGTGAGCATATACGGACACCAGGACAGGGAGCGTTCCTTGCACACCATTCTTTATCGTATCATAGTTCTCCCCGACACGCAAGATGAGAGAAACGAAAATCAGATCATTGATATGGGAAAGAATACCGGCAAAATTGTCTAAAAATTAACGTTAAACAAAAGATTATTAAGTAAAGCACATAAAAGACTTGATTTATTTAACAATTACATGATAGAATCGACAATATGTTAAGAAACAAATTCAATAAGCCATAGAGGGGAAAGCAGGCATACCTGCGTGAGCAGGTGTGACCGATGAAAAAATTGCAGAGGAGTGAATCATATGAGCAGATTGGAGATCATGTCCCCGACCCGCGCGCGGATCGTGATGGAGGGACTTTATAAAGATCTGGAGAGAAGAATCGAATCGAGCCCGCCTGGGCTCTGTCCTGTTGATATGGCGAGAGCGTTTCTGGAGCTCTGCCACGCGCAGACGTGCGGAAAATGCGTTCCGTGCCGGATCGGTCTCGGGCAGTTAAACCAGCTGATCCGTGACGTATTAAACGGAAAAGCAACAATGGATACGCTGGATCTCATGGAGAAGACGGCGCTTTCCATCATGGATTCCGCGGACTGTGCGATCGGCTATGAGGCGGCGAACATGGTCTATAAGGGGCTGATCGGCTACCGCGATGACTATGTGGAGCACATCAAGAAAGGCCGCTGTACCTGTACATACAACCAACCGGTCCCGTGTGTCGCGATCTGTCCGGCCCATGTGGACATTCCGGGTTATGTGGCGCTCGTGGAAGAAGGAAGATATGCCGATGCGATCCGCCTGATCCGGAAGGACAACCCGTTCCCGACGACCTGCGGTTTTATCTGTGAGCATCCGTGTGAGGCGAGATGCCGGAGAAACATGGTCGACGATGCGGTCAATATCCGGGGACTGAAACGGTTCGCGGCAGATTACGCGGGTGTTGTGGATCCGCCGAAATGTGCTCCGTCGACCGGGAAAAAGGTCGCTGTCCTCGGCGGCGGTCCGGGAGGTTTAAGTGCTGCTTACTACTTACAGCTCATGGGACATCAGACGACCGTGTACGAGATGCTGCCGAAGCTCGGCGGTATGCTGCGGTACGGGATCCCGAACTATCGTCTCCCGAAAGATCGGCTGGATGACGATATCAACGCGATCTTAAAGACCGGCGTGGAAGTAAAATATGGCTTAAAGATCGGTGTGGACATCACGATCCAGGAACTGCGGGAACAGTATGACGCGGTGCTCATCACGATCGGCGCCAGCACGGATAAGAAGCTTGGACTTCCGGGTGAGGACGCGGACGGCGTTCTCTCCGCGGTACAGTTCCTGCGGAGTGTCGGAAAAGACGAGATCATCGACCTGACCGGAAAGGAAGTCGTTGTCATCGGCGGCGGAAACGTGTCCATGGATGCAGTCCGCACGGCAAAACGACTTGGAGCGAAGAAAGTCAGCATTTTATATAGAAGACGGAGAAACGATATGACGGCGCTGCCGGGTGAGATCGAGGGCGCGATCGCGGAGGGGATCGAGATCGTGACCTTAAAGGCTCCAGCGTCCTTAGATGTCGGGGAAGACCACAAGATCCATGGCATCTACGCGACCCCGCAGATGATCAGCGCGATCAGGGACGGCCGCGCCAGCGTGAAGCCGACCGGAGAGCCGGATGTCTACATTCCATGTGATGTCCTGATCAAGGCGATCGGACAGGATATCGAGTCCGGACATTTCGAGAAAGCCGGGATCCCGGTATCCCGCGGAAAGATTGTGACCTTAAAGAGCGGTGCATTTGAAAACATGCCGGGCGTCTTCGCGGGCGGCGACTGCTCCAGCGGTCCGGCATCTGTAATTAAAGCGATCGCAGCAGCGAAGGTTGTTGCGGCGAACATCGATGAATACCTGGGTTACCACCACGAGATCACGAGCGGAGTGGAAATTCCGGAGGCGAGCTTAAAGGACAAGACTCCGTGCGGACGTGTGAACTTAATGGAGCGGGAAGCAGGCGAGCGTGTCTGTGATTTCGAGGCAGTCGAGAAGTGCATGACCGAGAAGGAGGCGAAGCAGGAAGCCGGACGGTGCCTGCGCTGTGATCATTTCGGATACGGAATCTTTAAAGGAGGCAGGAGTACATTATGGTAAATATTACGATCGACGGAAAAAAGATTTCGGCAGAGGAAAATATTACGATCATGGAAGCTGCCGAGAAGAACGGGATCCCGATCCCGAAGCTCTGCTATTTAAAGGGGATCAACGAGATCGCGGCCTGCAGAGTCTGTGTTGTGGAGCTGGAAGGAAAGGAAAAACTGATCACCTCCTGCAACAACCTCGTGAAGGAAGGCATGGTCATCCATACGAACAGCCCGAAGGTCCGGAATCACAGAAGAAATACGATCCAGCTGCTGCTGTCCCAGCATGATAACCGCTGCGTGGTCTGTCCGAGAAACGGAAACTGTGGTCTGCAGCAGGTGGCATATGATCTGAATATTCTGGAAATCCCGTTTAAGCAGGAACCGGAATATCAGCCGTGGGATAAGAATTTCCCGCTGGTCCGTAATTCCGCGAAGTGCATCAAGTGCATGCGCTGTGTTCAGGTCTGTGATAAGATCCAGGGACTCGGGATCTGGGATGTGGAAGGAACCGGTTCCAGAACGACCGTGAATGTCGCAGGACATAAGACGATCGGGGAAGCGAACTGCGCTCTCTGCGGTCAGTGTATCACCCACTGTCCGGTTGGCGCGCTCTCCGAGAGAGATGATACGGAGAAAGTCTGGGATGCGATCGAGAATAAGGATAAGATCGTGGTGGCACAGGTTGCACCGGCGGTCCGCGCGGCCTGGGGCGAGGAACTCGGCCTGACGGACGAGGACGCGCCGGTGGGCAAGATCTTCGATGCCTTAAAACGCATGGGCGTGAACTACGTTTTTGATACGGTATTCTCTGCGGATCTCACGATCATGGAGGAGAGCACGGAGTTTATAAAACGGTTTACGAGCGGCGAGCTGAAGGAGAGACCGATGTTCACGTCATGTTGCCCCGGCTGGGTGCGCTTCGTGAAAACACAGTTTCCATACATGGTGAACTATCTCTCCACGGCGAAATCCCCGCAGCAGATGTTCGGCGCTGTCATGAAGACATATTTCGCGGAAAAGCTTGGTGTTTCTCCGGATCAGATCTTTACGCTGTCCATCATGCCGTGTGTGGCAAAGAAAGGCGAGCGGGAGATGGATCTCTTCTACGGCGAGTATGCCGGACATGATGTGGATGCGGTGCTTACGACGAGGGAACTTGTAAAGATGATCCGCTCCGCCCATATCCGTCCGGATACCTTAGCGGAGATCCCTGGCGACAGCCCGATGCACGCGGGAACCGGAGCGGGCGTGATCTTTGGAGCGACCGGCGGCGTCATGGAGGCGGCTCTCCGCACCGCGTATTTTACCTTAAAAGGCGAGAATCCTCCAGCAGACGCTTTCAAGGCGGTCCGCAGCGGAGGTTTTCAGGAGAATGCCGGAGTTCAGGAAGCGGAATTTGCCATCGGTGAAATCAGGCTCCGCATCGCAGCGGTCAGCGGACTTGGAAACACGAGAAGACTCTTACAGCAGATCGAGCGCGGTGAGGTCCACTACGACTTTGTGGAAGTCATGGCCTGCCCGGGCGGCTGTGTCGGCGGAGGCGGACAGCCGATCCACGACGGTGAGGAGCTGGCGTTTGCGAGAGGCAGAAAGCTCTATGCGCTGGACGCAAAAGCAAAATTGCGCTATTCCCACGAGAATCCGGATATCAAGGAGATCTACAGCGATTTCTTTGGAAAGCCGATGTCCCATAAGGCGCATATGTTATTGCATACGGAGCATTGGAAAAATAAATAAAGTGCCGGTTAAATTACGGATACAGGAAAAGCACGCAGATGCAAAAACGTCTGCGTGCTTTTCCTGTATTGAAAGATCTTGGATGCTATGCCTTTTGACGGCTCATGAATGAATATGCGGAGTTTATTTGGCTGCGCTCTGAAATACAGCGTTTATTGACTGAGCAGCCAATCTATGAGATTTTCGGATCTGATGCCGTCATAGGAAGCATCAAGCCCTGGTTCAAGCGATAAAACGATTTTTTCGTAGTTATCACGGATGTTTTGCAGCGGTGTAAGTTCCCGATTGCGTACATCCTCACTCATCATAGATTCTGTCACCTGGATATACTTTTTAGCATCGGCTTTCGTTGCAATAAAGTCTACTTCGGCGCTGCCGATCTTGCCGATCGCTACATCATAACCCCTGCGAAGCAATTCAAAGTAAACGACATTTTCGATGGCATGACCGCTGTCACGATTACGGAAGCCCAGCAGATAATTGCGAAGGCCGATGTCAACGATATAGTATTTTCCCAACGTGCGGAGGTATGCCTTTCCCTTGATGTCAAAGCGCTTGATCTCATAGAAAAAATAGCTTTCCAGAAGTGCATTCACATATGCCTGCACAGTATGTGCGCTAGGAGCGCCCTTGCGTTTACCATCGTCAAGGAGCCCTTCGTTTATCAAAGTGTTGCCTATGGAGGAAATGGATACGCTGGAGCCGATATTGTCGGCAAGGAACAGGATGATCTTGCGCAGAAGCGTGGGGTCTGTGATCTGTTTTTGCCCCCTGCGTTTTTCACGTTCCAAAATATCACGGATGACTACCGTGGAATAGATACCGTCAAGAAGAGACAGTGCTTTTTCCTGATCCAGACCGACATCGGCGATTCCCGGCATTCCGCCGAATCTTATATAGGCATCAAATACCTCACGCAATTCATAATGTTCCCCGTTTTTGTCGAATACCTGTTTGCGGAGTCCCCCGAGCGCACTTTGTATTTCATGTACTTCAAAGCCGTGAAAATCAAGAAATTCATGGAATGAGAGCGGCAGCATTCTGATTTCTACACACCGCCCGGAGAGGTAGGTGGAATACTCCGAAGAAAGAAGGTAAGCGTTTGATCCAGTAACATAGATGTCACAGTCAAAATCTACACGGAAGGCGTTTACCGCGTCCTCCCATGCTTCGATCCTCTGCAGCTCATCAAAGAAGAGATACATCCGCTTTCCGGGAACAATACGTTCTTTTACATAGCGATAAATATCGTCGGCATTCATCCTGCGAAAATCAAAGGATTCAAAATTCATTTCAAGGATCTGTTCCGGAAGAACACCGGTATTTTTCAAATGCTGAACCATCAGCTTTAACAGACTGGACTTTCCGCAGCGGCGAATACCAGTAATCACTTTGACCGGTTCTGTATCTTGAAAACCTATCAGCTTATTCAGGTAACTGTCACGCTGCCTGAGTTCATGGGAACCTATCATGTCTATCACCTCCTGCAGTATTAGTATGGCATAAACTGGTGAAATAATCAAGTAATTGCATTATAGTACAAAAACTTTTTACTTTCGACAGTTTTTGCAAACATAAACAAATAATAAAAAGATCCGGCAGGATATCTGGACAATATATCCTGCCGGAGAGAGGGGGATGAGTGAAAATTACTGCTTCTGTTTTTTAGTGAGTACGTTTTTTAAAACAGGAACCATTGCGAAACCAATGATTACAAGCAGGATGATGATTGCAATCGGGCGGGAGAAGAAATACGGGATGAGTCCGCCCTTCGGTGCAGCCATGATCAAGGTTCTGCGGAAGTTGGATTCCAGAATATCGGCAAGGACAACGCCGAGAACCAGAGGTGCCGGTTCAAATCCGTAGATTTTCATAAGGTATCCGATGAGACCGAACACGAGCATGATGATAACTTCGTACATGCTGTTGCTCAGTGCATAAGTACCGATGCAGGATAATGCGACGATGATCGGAACGAGAACAGAGTTTGGAACGAGGCAGACTCTTGCCATCTGTCTTGCCATGGAAACTCCGATGATTCCCATCAGCACATTCGCGAAAAGGAAACCAAGGAAGATCGCATAAGTAGTTGGAGCCTTAGAACCTGTAAACAGGTCACTGCCAGGCTGTAAGCCATGCATGAGAAGCGCTCCGTAAAGGATTGCTGTGACCGGGCTTCCAGGAATACCTAAAGTGAAAAGTGGGATCATGGCACCGCCGCAGGCTGCGTTGTTTGCGGCCTCAGAGGCAGCAATTCCGACAATGGAACCTTTTCCGTATTCTTCCGGATTTTTAGAAGTCCGTTTGGAAAGACCATAACTGATCCATGCGGCGATGGAACAGCCGGCAGCAGGGATAAATCCGATAAATGCACCGATAACAGAACTTTTTAACATGGTAGGAGTTAATAGACCGGCATTGCCTTTTTCCCAACGCTTTCCCTTTAAGGCAGCTGCCGGGTCGTCAACAATGGTTGCACCGGTTCCTGTCATCAGCTTTTCAACGAGGATGAGAACCTGGGAGATTGAGAATAATCCGATCAGGATCGGTGTGGAGTCAAGACCATCCTCAAGCCAGAGCTGTCCGAACGTGAATCGAGACACACCGCTGATGGAGTCCATGCCGATGCAGCCGATCAGAAGACCTAACAGAGCGGCGAAGATTCCTTTTGCCTGGTTATCTCCCGTGAGTCCGGCAACGACGAGAACACCGAAGCAGGCAACGAGGAAATACTCAAGGCAGGAGAACATCTGACTGATTCTTCCGAGTGCCGGGGCAAATAAGATCAGGCAGATGGCACCAATGATACCACCGACAACGGATGCGATGGTTACGACGGACACGGCCTCCATGCCGCGGCCTTTTTTCGTCATTTCATAGCCATCCTGTGTGGTCGCCGCAGATGCCGCGGTACCTGGTGTATGGCACAAAACAGCAGTGATGGATCCGCCGTACACACCGGTTGTGTACATTGCGGTCATCATGACAAGGGCAGCTGTGGGACTCATGGAAAATGAGATCGGCAGCAGCAGGGCAATACCGACGGACGGTCCCAATCCGGGAATAATTCCGATGATCATTCCGCCTACAACACCGACGAGCAGTCCGAGAAAGACATCAATGGAGAGGAACGAACTCAATGCGAGTGATAAATATTCTGCCATTTTATAAGCTCCTTTCCTTAAATATAACGGAACAGTTGTCCGAGAATGCCGACTTTATAGATCGGGAGATGAAGAATGATAACGAAAACAACATAACAGATCAGGGTGTAGAGAACGGTGATCACAATGTTTACTTTCCAGGACTTCAGCTTTAAATATTTCATGGAAAGCAGCATAAAGATCGGTGTCGCGATCCAGTATGTGATATAGCGGAGGCCAAGGAAATAGATAAAAATAAAAAACATGAACAGGAATGCGTATTTACTGCTCTTTATAGTCATGGAGTAGTGGAAATCCCCATCCTGCTCCTTGGTGAGCCGGAGACCTTTCAGAATAATAAATACAGAACATAATCCCATTAACAGGGACAGAGTGATCGGAAGATAGGAAGCCTGTCCAGGAATCTGTACCGCAGTAAAGAACACTGCGATACAGAAGATGAGAAGAACGGTTCCTACCCATACGTCGCGATGAAACTTTTTTGCCATATGGATAAACTCCTTTTCTTATGTGGGAATGATCAGTTACTGTACGTTCCAGATCATTTTTCTGGTTTCAACCTGGCTCTCAAGAAGTTCTTTGAAGTCCTCACCGGAGGTATTGTCGAGCTGAAGACCAAGAGCAGCCATATTTTCGATATAGTCAGGATCTTCCATTGCTTTTAATAATGCGTCAGTGGTCGTGTCGACGATATCCTGTGGAACACCATTCGGATAGAAGTATCCGCGAGCTGCGAATGCGACAAAGTCTTCACCGGTTGCCTCTTTGATCGTAGGAACATCCGGTATGAAGTCACTGCGTTCGTCGGAAAAAATGCATGCAACCTTCATCTCACCAGACTGATAGGAAGCCATGACATCAGAGATGGATGCAAAAAAGATATCTGTGTCACCGGATAAGAACATTCCGCGGCTGTCGGAAGCTCCGTCTACCGGAACAACAGTGATCTGGGTTCCGAAGGTCTTGTTGAACCATTCAGCAGTTGTTGCGTCTCCGTCGGTAATTCCTGTTGCCTGGGCGGAAACGAGAACAGGATTGGATTTGGCGTACTCGATAAAGCTGTCAATATCGGAGAACCGTGTGTCATTAGAACGGATCGCCATGACATTGTAGTCGAGAGCCTGGTTTGCAAGGACAGTGACGTCATCGAGATTATATTTTCTAGGGTTATCCGGATCAAGCTCACCCATCGCATAGTTATGGTTGATCAGACCGATCGTATAACCGTCTTTGTAATCGCCCTGGATCAGATCGGTCCATGCGACCCATCCGCCAGATCCTGTCTGGTTTTCAACGACAACATTGACTCCCATTACTTTAGAAAGAGCCTGTGCAAGATTGCGGGCACCAATGTCGGTTCCGCCGCCGGCTGAGAACGGGCAGACGAGAGTGATCGTTTCGCTTGGGAAAGAACCATCGTTTTTGGCGGCTGCAGTATCAGTGGAATCAGCAGATTTTGTTGTGGTGTCTGTTGTCTGCTGGCTGGAAGCTTGGCATGCGCTAAGAGATAATGCTAAAGCTCCTGCGGTCATAAGTGCAAATATTTTTTTCATGTGAGATCCTCCTTTTATAGTAGAACTAAAAAATTTTGTCGTCATAATAGACTGGTCCAGCAAGAAACGCGTTTGCTTTTGTTACATTCATTCTAGTGAATTTTATGTCAGAAAACAAACAGCTTTTCCGTGTTATATCACAATATAATGACTGTAAAATGGATAAAAAAGAAAAAAATGAACAAAAAACATACCGAATTACAACTGAATGATTGTGAATAAAAGAACAAAACTTGTTAGACATTTGTAATCTGAATTCTTATACTGGCATCGAAAACAAAAACGTGAACGGCTAAAGGAGGTCGCTATATGATGACAAAGAAAGAGAGAATTCAGGCAGCTATTGCAGGGGAAAAACCGGACAAACTTCCATATTCATTCTGGACCCATCTTCCGGGAATCGATCTGAATCCGGAACTTTTAGCGGAAAAGACATATGAGTTTTATAAAAAGTATGATATCGACTTTATAAAGACTATGAATAACGGAATGTACGCCATCGAAGACTTCGGTTGTGAGATTGATTATTCAGATATTGCGAAAGGCGGAGTGGCGAAAGTCACAAAAACACCGATCCACGAAGCGAAGGACTGGTATGAACTGAAACCGTGTTCTGTAAAGGAAGGAAGTCTTGCGAGAGAATTAAAAGGATTGAAACTTGTTCTCGATAAGGTAAAGAATGAGGATGTGCCAGTCATTTTCACGATATTCAGCCCGTTGACAACAGCGAATAAATTGTCCGGAAATACACTTCTTCAGTATCTGGAAAATGGTGACGGGGATGCAGTTCATCATGCGCTGAAAGTGATTACGGAGACGACCTGCAATATGGCTCGGGCAGCGCTGGAAGCCGGTGCGGACGGAATCTTCTTTGCGGCGCAGAGCAGTACTTATAATTTTATGACTGCAGAACAGTATAAGGAATTTGGCGTTCCTTATGACTTGGAGGTCCTGAATGCGGCGAAAGATGGATGGATGAACACACTGCATGCCCATGGAAGTAATATCATGATGGAAATATTGAAGGATTATCCGGTACAGGTCTTCAACTGGCATGCATGGGAGACATATCCGTCAGTGGATGAGGCGGCGCTTGAGTCTGGAAAATGCCTTATGGGCGGACTAAACCGCACCGATATCACAAAAGATGACCGCAATGCCATCCATCATCAGATTTATGAGTGTTTTAAACTGATGGGTGGCTGCGGTCAGATCTTAACACCGGGTTGTGTGATCCGCTATCCGTTAAATGAGGAAACTTTAAAATTTATCCGCAAAGCGAAAGATGATGTGGAGGCGAAGATCCATCCGATCTACGCTTAGCAGGAAAACTTTTCCTGTGCCATCCGGATGAATTCATCGGCGGCTCGGCTGAGATAGTGGTCTTTCATGTAAGCGATTGTGATCGGCCGGTAGCCCGCCGGATAGTTTAACGGAAAGACAGACACCTGTTCTTTCCAGTCGAAGGAATTCCAGAATGTCATACGGCGGCTGACGAAGATTTCGGGAAGCACGATGGCACCGATTCCGGAAGAACAGAGGGAAACCATGGTGGACATACTGGTGGTCTCGAGGAGGATTTCCGGTTCAATGTTGTAGCTTTCACAACATTTTTCAAACATTTCGCCCAGCCATGTCTGTTTCGGCATTTTGATAAACGGGCAGTCGGCAAAAATGTTGAAACTTTGAACAGAACCCGGAATCAAAGTGGAGTCTATCTTCAGATAGCGCGGCAAAAATGAGTTTGGAATAACGCAGACGAGAGATTCTGTATGGAGCAGTTCCTCGTGTACTTTTTCTGGATCATTGATCGCAAAACCGATGCAGAGATCTGCCCGTCCTTCAAACAATGCCTGGTTGATCTCTTTTGTTGTACCTTCTACAAGATTTAGTTTGATCTGGGGAAAGGCAGAGCGGAATTCTGGAAGTATCTTTGGAAGCATGACAGCTCCGCGGGAGGTACTGATTCCGAGAGTCAGTTCACCTTTTCGGAAGTCCCGGATATCCTGCATGCTTTTTTCAATCTGTTCTTTCTGATGAAGCAGAACCTTGGAACTTGCATAGAGGGATTTTCCGGCTTCGGTGAGTGTGATCGGTTGGGTACGGTTAAAAAGGATCACACCGAATTCGTTTTCCAGGCGGGAAATGTGGTTGCTGAGGGATTGCTGGGATATAAATAAACGCTTGGCAGCATTTGTGAAACTGAGTTCTTCAGCGGCCACGCGAAAGTAGTAGAGATTTAAAAAGTTCATAGTGTGCTCCTTAAATTTTTTCTGCAGTAACATTGATGAAAGATATGAATTATTATAGCAAAAATAATCGAAAAAGAAAGAACAGAAGGAGAAAAAGCGCTAAGAAACTGTTAAAAATATCATGAGGAAAAATAAAAAATGGACCAGAAATTATACACAAACCATCTTGAAATATTAAAAGACGAACTGATTATGGCGCTCGGCTGCACGGAACCGATCGCAATCGCCTACGCGGCAGCAAAAGCGCGGAAACTGTTAGGTCAGATGCCGGAGAAATGTGTAGTGTCCTGCAGCGGAAATATCGTTAAAAATGTCATGGGAGTGACGGTACCGAACTCCGGCGGATTAAAAGGAATCGATGTGGCAGCAGTACTGGGAATCGTGGGCGGAGATCCAGATATGGATCTGGCAGTGCTTGAGAGTGTGACAAAAGAGGATCAGGAGAAGACAAAAGAGCTTTTAAATCAGAAATTTTGTACCTGTAAACTGATCGAAGGCGTGGCGACTCTTTACATTGTAGTGGAACTGTGCGCCGGAGAGCATACGGCGCTGGTCGAGATTCAGAAGACCCATAAAAATATCACCCGGATGGAAAAAGACGGGGTGAGTGTTCTGGAAAAGACTGAGGCAGGTGAGGAAAATGGTCATAAGGCAGGTGACAAACAGCTTCTCACAGTGAAAAATATTCTGGAGTTTGCGGACGAAGTAAAAATCGAGGATGTTGAAGAGATCCTGAATCGCCAGATCGAGTGCAATATGGCAATCTGTCGGGAAGGACTGGAACATCCGTACGGAGCAGAGGTTGGAAGAGTCCTGATTGACGGAAACGAAAATCCGACGGTGGGTCTGAAGGCACGTGCGTATGCGGCAGCAGGTTCGGATGCCAGAATGAACGGCTGTCCGATGCCGGTCGTCATCAATTCCGGAAGCGGTAATCAGGGAATCACGGTCAGCGTGCCGGTCATTGTTTACGCGCAGGAGAAAAACATCGAAAAAGAAAAACTTTTGCGGGGACTTGTAGTTTCAAATTTGATTGCAGTTCATCAAAAAAAATATATCGGAAGTCTGTCTGCATACTGCGGCGTTGTGAGCGCCGCATGTGGAGCAGCTTGTGGTATCTGCTACATGCTTGGATATCCATATGAAGTGGTCTGTGAGACAATTACCAACACCATCGCAACTGTGGGAGGTATGGTGTGTGATGGCGCGAAATCATCCTGCGCAGCTAAAATTTCGACAGCCCTTCAGACCGCGCTTCTTGGAATGAAAATGGGCTTACATGACCGGGCATTTCAGCCAGGTGAAGGTCTGGTAGAGGACGATGTTGAAGAGACAATCCGAAGTATCGGACGCATGGGGCGTGATGGCATGCATTCTACGGATCTTGAAATTTTGAATATTATGCTGGGAAATTAGAGAAAAGAATGATCGGATATAGATGTATAAGTTTTATCAGTTGGACAGCGCTTTCCTTTTAAAAAGAAAGGCGCTGTTTGTTGATAGATGAATAAAATAATCGTATGTTCTGCCAGCCATCTACTTCCCCCACTCCTGCAGCGCTTTTGCGACCTTCGCGTATTTCCGGTCCGGGATTGGAAGAACGGTGCCGTCGGTCAGGGTGAGCTCGAAGCGGCGGATGGACTGGACAAACAATGGATTTACAATGAAACTTGCATGGATCCTCAAGAAGATGGATCCATATTGTTTCTCCAGTTTTGAAAGAGAATCGACGGAGTCAAAGGTGCTGGTCAGAGTGTGGACCACCGTGTACGGGGAGCGGGTTCCGGTCTCGATATAGAGAATGGAGTTCGCAACGAGAAAGTGGCAGACGTGATTCTGCCCATTGATCGTGATGCGCTGTCCGGTGACCGGACTGACCGTCACGGGAACCTTCATCTCATCGTAGTGGACCGGATAGATCTTATCGCGCTCATCGTAAGGGAACGCGTTGGAGATATGGACGACGGCGATCTTCGGGACCATAACAGATTTTCCGTCGGGTCCGGTCACCTTTTTATCGCGCCAGGTATAGTGAAGTCTCTGGTCATGGACCGTCATCGCTCCGCTCGGATAGTACGTGTATACAAGATACGTCAGGATAATCTCGCAGGCATGCGGGCCGCAGGAAACCGGTGTGGCTGAGATATTGCTCATCGTGAAGGTCAGATGATGTGTTCCGTCTTCCTGTGCGAAGGCGGCGAGGATCGTTGCTTTCCCCTGCATCCACTGGTTTTCGGCAGGACCGATCCAGAGAAGATCGTCGTCTGCGGCATCGAAGAATGGCTGTAGGTGGTTTTCGTAGTATTCGGTGATGATGTGGACGGATTGCCGGATCTGTGCGGAAATATTCATAAATTCCTCCAATAACGGGACTGAGTCCAAAATATGTGCTCAATTTTATCATGTGAAGTTCCAAAAAACAATTGATTTTCATGGAAAAATAAAGAAAAAATGTGAAATATGATGTATTTGATACATGAAAACATGTATTCCACCACATCAAATTGAAGCGTGAAAGTGCGGATGATAAAATTTATCTTATCTACAATTATTTACATCTCGTGCAAAAAAATGACATCTTGTGCAGGACGCATTGCCGAAGAATATCGAACATGTAAAAATGAAAAAAACAAGCAGGCAGATTTCCGGGAGAGGAGGTGCGGGAATGAAGACGGCAGAAATTCTGGAAAAAACAAAAACATTTCAGGCGGCAGAAGCGGATATTTTAAACAATATCGGAAAAATTACGCAGGTGGATATGCCGATGGAGTACGGGAGAGTATGCCTGTCGGAACAGGTCAGGAAACATGCGGAGCTTTCTTTTGATCTGAGCCATGAAGTCGATACCGTCGAAGAATTTATCCGCTGTATGGATGAAAGCATTGGAAATGAGCGTTCATCGGTCAATATGAAAGATCTGTATGAGCTCGCATCTGCAGAAACGCTTCTTTCGGAAATCAAGCGCTATCTGACGACGGAAATAGCGAACCGCCTCGCAGCCGGAACCGGTAATGGAAAACTGGTGTCGATCTCCGGGATCGCGTATCTGAACTCCCGCGAGGTCATGTTTTTTGCGGGCCGTCTGCTGGAAAAAATGGCGAAGAGCCTGCGGGTAGTTGTCTGGCTGGACTCAAAAGAGCAGGGCAACTTATCTGAGAACCGTTTGAGAGAAATGTTCTGCGGAGAGATCTTCCGGATCCGGCTCAGTATGAGGTTGTGGAGGACAGGGACAGCTTTGATTATATTTATTCCGGGGAGGAGATGCGTCTTCTTCCCGGAAGGAAATATTCAAAAATGAAAAACAGGATCTCCAGATTCCAGAGGGACTATGGAGACCGGGCAGAGTTTGTTCTTCTTGGACCGGAGGATGAACCGGAGATTTTACAGTTTCTGGATCGCTGGTCATCGAAAAAGGAAAGTGATGATGCTCTGAACCGTTTGGACAGTGAGGAGACCGGGATACGGGAAGCAATCCGATTCTGCCGGGAAGCGGAGATCACGATTGCCGGTGTTCGTGTGAACGGGATTCTGGAGGCATTTTCCATGGGAACGGAGTGTAAGGAGACCGATATGACGGTGACACATGTGGAAAAGGCAGATACTGAGCTTCGCGGTCTGTACAATTATCTGGAAAAAGAGTTTTTGCTCCATTCATATCCGGAGACAGGACTGGTGAACCGGGAAGATGATATGGGACTGGAAAATCTGAGACGGACGAAAGAGAGTATGCATCCGGTACGGATGGAGAAGAAATATACGATCCTGGAGCGGGAGAGAAATTAAAGTTTGTTAAAAAATATACAGACAAATTCAGAAAAAGCATACATATGACACATAAAACCCTGTATTTAATGGAATTGATTGCATTATATGAAGAAATATGGTAAGCTATGGAGTATGAAATTCCGTACAACCGAATGGATGCTGGAGATAATGCGAAAGCATGATCCGGGGAAATGTACGGACGGTACTTAGGGGGTACCTGCCGGAGTATGAAAAGGTGAGTATATCACATAAAAACTGCCGTCAGCAGAGACGTTCCGGGAGATCAAGGGCGTGTCTGGTGGCGGCAGTTTTTGCTTACCGGCGAGTTCTTGTGGAACTTCCCGGCAAATAAAAGGAGCCGAAATCCTGCTCGTGTGTGGCGGCAGGATCTTTTTATGATGTGGCCAAGTTCAGCCTTGCGCAGACAAGGCAAAGCTGATAAAATGGAAAAACCGGGGGGACTGAAAAATCCCCCTTAAGTGCGTTGCAGAAAGAAACGAATGAAAGAATGGTAACTGCGAAGATATGGAACAGTTACGAACAGCGATAAAAACTTACTGCCGCGGAGAGCGGAGAAAAAAAGGAGATAAAAATGTTAATAATTGCAGGTCTCGGAAACCCGGGAAAGGAATATGAAAATACAAGACACAATGCAGGTTTTATGGTGATGGATGCTCTGGCGGAGAAGATCGGGGCGGACATCTCTGAGAAGAAGCACAAGGCGCTCTGCGGAAAAGGCGTGATCGGCGGGGAGAAAGTGATCCTCATGAAGCCGCAGACGTATATGAACTCCAGTGGGGAGAGTATCCGCGCGGCGGCCGATTATTATAAGGTGGATCCGGAAGATATCCTGATCGTGTACGATGATATCAGTCTGGCTCCGGGTCAGTTAAGGATCCGCGCAAAGGGAAGTGCCGGCGGTCACAACGGAATCAAGAGCATCATCGCACATCTCGGAACCCAGGAATTCCCGCGCGTGAAGGTCGGAGTCGGTGAGAAGCCGTCCCGGATGGATCTCGCTGATTATGTGCTGGGACATTTTTCAAAGGAAGAACAGGGAACGATGGCGGACGCGGTGAAGGAAGCGGCGGACGCAGTCTGCGAGATCGTGAATGTCGGAATCGCGCAGGCGATGAATGATCATAACCGGAAGAAAGAAGAAAAATAAAAGAAGTATTGGCAAAATTTTGCCGCAGTGTGCGTGCGGAGAATACCTATGCACACTAACTGGAATAGAATCAGAAATATGATCGGACAGGAAACGAATAAAAACAGGAGGAACCATGGCTGAAGTTTTTGCAAATCCGCTCGCGGAGCTGGCGGAGTATACCGATATGAAACAGGATATGGATAAAGGAAAAGGTCCGATCCAGGTCAGCGGCGTGACGGATTCCCAGAAAGTTCATGTCATGCATGAACTCTCGAAGGAACATCCGTGGCGCCTTGTCGTGACGTACGATGACAACCGGGCGAAGGAAATCTATGATGATTTCAGCTATTTTGAGCCGAATACCTGGCTGTACCCGGCGAGAGACCTCCTGTTTTACAGCTCTGATATCCACGGAAATCTCCTGACGAGACAGCGGATGCAGGTATTTAAACATCTTTTGGAGGATGAAGGCGGAGTTGTCGTAACGACCGTGGACGGACTCATGGATCATCTTCTGCCGCTTTCCATGATCAGGGAGAGCTGCCTGAACATCATGGCGGGACAGACACTCGATATCGAGGAGATCAAGACACAGCTCACGAACATGGGCTATGAGCGGATGGGACAGGTCGATGGAATGGGACAGTTTTCTGTCCGCGGCGGAATTCTGGATGTGTTCCCACTGACGGAGGAGGTCCCGGTCCGGATCGAGCTCTGGGGAGATGAGGTGGACTCGATCCGCTCCTTTGATGCCGAGAGCCAGCGCTCGATCCAGCAGATGGACGAGGTCACGATCTACCCGGCAGCGGAACTGATCCTCACGAAGGAACATATCGAGGACGGGATCCTGCGCCTGGAGGCAGAGGGAAAGAAGCAGGAAAAGACCTTCCGCGACCAGAAAAAGCCGGAGGAGGCGACGCGGATCAGGCGGGCTGTCGGGGAGCTTGTGGAATCCTTAAAAGAGGGCTTTGATGTCCAGATGCTGGATGCGTATATCAGGTATTTCTGTAAAGATACGGTTTCATTTCTTGACTATATGAAAGAAGTCGGCGCTAAGGTCACTTTGGTGTCTTCTGCGACAGAAACAGGAAAACAGGCGGAAGTGGGAGTTATTGAAACTGAAGCTGAAGAGGCAGGAAAGAAGACAGTAGAATCAGGCGGGAACGTAGATCAGAGTGATACTGGGACAGCTGGGACGAAGACATCAGGAAAGAAAACGGCAAGGGCGGCCGGAAAAACGGCCGAAAAGAAACAGGCATCTGGCCTGGCATTAATTTTAGATGAGCCCCAGCGGATGAAGGAAAAAGCGGAGACCGTCGAGACGGAATTCCGCGAGAGTATGTCCCACCGTCTGGAGCAGGGCTATATCCTGCCGGGGCAGGCGGACCTCCTGTTTTCCTCGAAAACGATCCTGGCGGACGCGCACACGCCGCACACGATCTTCATGACAGGACTCGACCAGAGACTCCCCGGCATGACTCCGCGGGCGAAGTACAGCCTGACCGGAAAGAACTTAAATTCCTACCAGAACAGCTTCGAGATCCTGATCAAGGACCTGACGAGATGGAAGAAGGACGGATATCGCGTTGTCCTCCTCTCCGCGTCAAGGACCAGAGCGAGCCGCCTCGCAGGAGATTTAAGGGAGTATGACCTGCGGGCATTCTGTCCGGAAGACCCGGGACAGCCGGTCGCTCCGGGGGAGATCATGGTTACCTACGGAAAACTCCATAAGGGCTTTGAGTATCCGTTGATCAAGTTCGTTGTCATCACCGAGGGTGACATGTTCGGGGTGGAAAAACGGAAGAAGAAGCGGAAAAAATATAATTACGAGGGAAAGAAGATCAGCAGTTTCTCCGAGCTTTCCGTCGGCGACTATGTGGTGCATGAGAGCCATGGTCTCGGTATCTATAAGGGAATCGAGAAGATCGAGCAGGACCATGTCATCAAGGACTATATCAAGGTCGAGTACGGTGACGGCGGAAACCTCTATCTTCCAGCGACCCGTCTGGAGGGGATCCAGAAGTATGCCGGGGCTGACGCGAAGGTTCCGAAGTTAAATAAGCTTGGCGGGACCGAGTGGACAAAGACGAAGACAAAGGTCCGCACGGCAGTCCGGGAGATCGCAAAGGAGCTTGTGGAGCTCTATGCGGCGCGTCAGGACGCGGAGGGCTTCCAGTACGGACCGGATACGGTGTGGCAGAAGGAATTCGAGGAGATGTTCCCCTACGATGAGACGGACGATCAGCTCACCGCCATCGACGATACGAAGCGGGACATGGAGAGCAAGAAGATCATGGACCGCCTGATCTGCGGGGATGTGGGCTACGGAAAGACGGAGATCGCACTCCGCGCGGCGTTCAAGGCGGTGCAGGAAGGAAAACAGGTCGTGTACCTGGTCCCGACAACGATCCTGGCGCAGCAGATCTACAATACGTTCGTCCAGAGAATGAAGGATTTCCCGGTCCGCGTGGACATGATGTCGCGGTTCCGGACGCCCGGAGAGATGAAAAAGACGATCGAAGGTCTGAAAAAAGGATATGTGGACATCGTGGTCGGCACGCACCGGGTGCTTTCCAAGGATGTGCGGTTCAAGAGTCTGGGACTTCTGATCGTCGATGAGGAGCAGCGGTTCGGCGTGACACACAAGGAGAAGATCAAGCAGATGAAGCAGAACGTGGATGTTCTGACTCTGACGGCGACGCCGATCCCGAGAACGCTGCACATGAGTCTCATCGGGATCCGCGATATGAGTGTTCTCGAGGAGCCGCCGGTGGACCGTGTGCCGATCCAGACGTACGTCATGGAGTACAACGACGAGATGATCCGCGAGGCGATCCACAGAGAGTTAGGACGCGGCGGGCAGGTGTACTATGTATACAATCGTGTCAACAACATCGACGAGGTGGCAAACCATGTGGCGTCGCTCGTTCCGGAGGCAAATGTGGCATTCGCCCATGGTCAGATGAATGAGCACCAGCTCGAGAAGATCATGCTGGATTTCATCAACGGTGATATCGATGTGCTCGTCTCCACGACGATCATCGAGACGGGACTCGATATCCCGAATGCCAACACGATGATCATTCAGGATGCGGACCGGCTGGGCCTCTCCCAGCTTTACCAGATCCGCGGGCGGATCGGGCGTTCGAACCGGACATCCTATGCGTTCCTCATGTACAAGCGCGATAAGATGCTGAAGGAGGACGCGGAAAAGCGTCTCCAGGCGATCCGCGAGTTCACGGAGCTCGGTTCCGGCATCAAGATCGCGATGCGGGACCTTGAGATCCGCGGCGCGGGAAATATCCTCGGTGCGGAGCAGCACGGCCACATGGAGGCGGTCGGATACGACCTCTACTGCAAGATGCTCAATGAGGCAGTCATCGCTCTGAAGGGCGGACAGGAGGAAGAGGAGACGTTTGAGACGGTCGTGGACTGCGATATCGACGCGTTTATTCCGGATGGATATATCAAGAATGAGTATCTGAAACTGGATGTTTATAAGAGAATTTCCGCCATCGAGACAGATGACGAGTACATGGATATGCAGGATGAACTGATCGACCGCTTCGGCGATATCCCGAAATCCGTCAACAATCTGCTCCGGGTTGCGGAGTTAAAGGCCATGGCACACCGGGCGTATGTGACCGAGGTGGATATCAACACCCAGGAAATCCGGATCGAGCTTTACCCGAAGGCGAAGCTCGATGTCACAAAGATCCCGGCGCTGATCGCGGAGTACAAGACTGCGCTCCGCTTCGCCCAGGGCGGCGAGAAACCGGTCCTGTTCTACCAGGAAAAAGGAAAGAAAAACAAGAACTGCGAACCGATGATCGAGAAGGCGAAGGAGATTCTTGGGAAGCTTGGGGAGCTGGCAGAGAGCAGAAAATAAAAGCATATGGTAAAAATAGCGCATTAAATATAATGCGCTATTTTTATAGGTAAATGCTCTTCATGTTGCTGGACTGGTTGGTGTATAATATAAATGTAAGTGAACATTATGATAAGTGTTATTGAAAAGAGGTGTTTCGAGAGAAGTAAAAAAGATGCAAAGAATAAACGACAACATATTGACAGCATGGTATGAAGTGGATTCTGGTAGATACATTGACACGAAACATAACATCTGATATATTTTACATTATAAATAATGTTATATTTTGGAGAAGCGACATGAAAAATTTGATTAAAAAAATCAGGTTTTATTTGAACATGAGTCAGACCGAGTTCGCAGAGTATATGAATGTGTCTTTTGCAACCGTGAACCGTTGGGAAAACGGCCGGGCTGTTCCTAATAAACTGGCGCAGATGAGATTGCATGAGCTGTGTAAGGCACGGGCAGTTCCGGTTTATGATATGACGTTGGAGAAAATTGCGGAAGCGGAAAAAAAAATAGAAGCTGTTCACGGAAAGGTGCTGCTTTATCATGGATCGAAATCCGGCATAGAAGGAGTTATTGAGCCGAAGAGCCGGAAACAGTGTGATTTTGGCAGAGGCTTTTATATGGGAACAGATCCAGGTCAGGCGTTGACACTGATTTGTGACTATGAAAAATCAAAATTTTATATCGTTTCTGTCGATGTGAATGAGCTTAAATTGCTGAATGTACCAGCAGATATTGAGTGGGCAATGCTTGTAGCATATAACAGGGGAAGAATGGAGAGCATAAAGGATACTGAATTTTATAACAAGTATCGAAATATGGCAGCCGGAAAAGATCTGCTTATTGGAAGCATTGCAAATGACAGGATGTTTTATGTGATTGATAATTTCTTTATTGGAAATATCACAGATGCAGCATTGGTGCACAGTCTTTCTGCATTGCAATTGGGAAGTCAGTACGTTGCGGTGTCACAAAGAGGATGTGATGCAATCCATATTGAAGCGGAAATAGAGCTTTCCTATTTGGAGAGAGCATTTATTAAGGAGGTTGCAGAGGAAAATCGTGCACGGGGAGTTTCTCTTGCAAACGGTATCTGTAAGAATTATCGCCGTGAGGGACTATTTTTTGATGAAATCCTGGATAACGCCAAAGCCGGAGGAAAACAATGAATGAGATAGCTTTAAAACTCTGTGACATACAGGGAAGACTTTTTGAACTGTCAGCTGATCATAATTACAGTAGTATGGAATTTATTAAATTGTTCATGAATTCTGAGACGGCAAAAGCATTGGATTCTGAGTATAATCGTATGCAATGGGCAGGAGAAGAGTATCTTTTAGATGAGGTCATCGGAAATTCCAAGACAGAGAGTTTAGTTGGCGGAGAAGTATATTCAAAAGATGTTCTGTATTGGATCGGTTATATTTACCGTTATTGGCATTATTACAGCGGTGAGGACAGTAGAAAGATATATAAACAAGCGCCGGTCGAAGTTATGAAACGAAATTACATGATGTTTCATACGATGGATCCAGTTCTTGCGATCGAGAATCTGAAGGAAATTTATAATCAGAAAAGATAAAAGAAACACGTACTGGTTTAAGTCGGATAAAATCAACTTTAGACAGTACGTGTTTTATTAGCAAAACTTATTTCTGACACCCCAAAATCTCTTCCGCCCGCTTCACCGATTCTGCCGTCGGTGGATCCACATCTTTCAAGGTATACGGGATGCCGAGTGACTCCCATTTGTAGATCCCGAGCGTATGGTACGGGAGAACTTCCACCTTTTTCACGTTGGACAGTGTGTCTAAAAACGCGCGGATACCGCGAAGGTTTTCTTCATCGTCGGTCACGCCCGGGACGAGGACGTGGCGGACCCACGTGGGTTTGCCAATCTCGTTTAAGTATCTGGCGAAGTCCAGGATGTTCTCGTTGGTGTGGCCGGTGAGCGCACGGTGTTTTTCCGGATCGATGTGTTTTAAGTCGAGCATCACAAGGTCCGTGTTCTCCATGAGAGACGAAAGTTTTGAGAAAAATGGTTCTGTTCTTGTAAACGGCTGTCCCGCGGTGTCAAGCACCGTGCCGACGCCGTTTTCTTTTGCCAGGCGGAAAAGCTCCGTCATGAAATCCAGCTGCAAGAGCGGTTCACCGCCGCTGACCGTGATGCCGCCCTCTTTGCCCCAGTAGCGCTTGTAGCGGAGCGCCTGCTTTAAAAGGGCGGACGGGGTGCTCTCTTTGTAATTGCAGCCGGAAGAGACGGAGTCAGGGCGGGTTTCTGACGCAGCGGAATTGTTCCCATGGGCAGCTTCTGAGGTCTGCGGACAGGCCGCAGCAGGATTCCCTGCCAGCTTCCATGTATCCGGATTATGACAGTACCGGCACCGCATATGGCAGCCCTGAAGAAAAGTCACAAAGCGGACGCCGGGTCCGTCTACGGAACCAAAACTGTCGATGGAGTGAATGTAGCCTGTTGTTTCCATATAAAAGTTTCCCTTCTCCCGGAATCTGCCGGGGATAAAAATAAAGATAAAATGAGCAGTGCGGTGCAAAAGTGCAAACATTAAAACCCTAATGCCAAGCCAGAAAAAACCTTCATAATTTAGACTCAGCCGGGAACAAACAACATTCCCGGCTGATTTTTAAATGGATAAATTTACATTGCCTCGTGGCAGGTTCTTGCGATGACATCAAGCTGCTGCTCTCTTGTCAGGTCGATAAACTTAACCGCATAACCGGAAACGCGGATCGTGAAGTTTGCATACTCCGGTTTCTCCGGATGTTCCATCGCGTCTTTTAACTTATCAAGACCGAAGACATTCACGTTGAGGTGATGAGCGCCCTGGTCAAAGTATCCGTCGAGAACATGAACGAGGTTGTTCTTTCTCTCGTCCTCGGAGTGTCCGAGTGCACCAGGAGCGATCGTCTCGGTGTTGGAGATTCCGTCGAGTGCGTACTCATACGGAAGCTTTGCGACGGAGTTTAAGGAAGCGAGAAGACCATTCTGCTCCGCACCGTAGGACGGGGTAGCGCCCGGGGCAAACGGAGTGAACGCTGCACGTCCGTCCGGGAGAGCGCCTGTCGCCTTACCGTAAACCACGTTGGAAGTGATCGTAAGGATGGAAGTTGTCGCCTCGGAGTTCCGGTAGGTGTGGTACTTTTTCACTTTCTTTAAGAAAGTCTTTAACAGCCAAACTGCGATATCGTCGGCGCGGTCATCGTCGTTTCCGTAGCGCGGGAAGTCACCCTCTGTGATGAAGCTGGACGCCATGCCGTTCTCGTCGCGGACAACCTTGACCTTTGCGTACTTGATCGCGGAGAGGGAATCCACCACATGGGAGAAACCTGCGATACCGGTCGCGAAGGTGCGGCGCACGTCGGTGTCGATGAGAGCCATCTCGGCTGCCTCGTAGTAATATTTATCGTGCATGTACTGGATCAGGTTCAGGATATTCACATAGATTCCTGCAAGCCAGTCCATCATGAGATCATATTTGTGCATGACCTCGTCGTAGTCGAGATACTCGGAAGTGATCGGTGCATACTCCGGACCAACCTGCATCGGTTTGCCGTCTTTTGTCATGTACTTCTCGTCCTTACCGCCGTTGATCGCGTAGAGCAGGCACTTTGCAAGGTTTGCGCGGGCACCGAAGAACTGCATCTCCTTACCGGTCTGGGTAGCGGATACGCAGCAGCAGATGCTGTAGTCGTCGCCCCATACCGGACGCATCACGTCATCGTTCTCGTACTGGATGGAAGAAGTGTCAACGGAAATCTTCGCTGCGTACTTCTTGAAGTTTTCCGGAAGGCGGGAAGAGTAGAGCACGGTCAGGTTCGGCTCCGGGGACGGTCCCATGTTCTCTAAAGTATGGAGGAAACGGTAGTCGGTCTTTGTGACCATGTGGCGTCCGTCCTGTCCGAGACCTGCAACCTCGAGAGTCGCCCAAACCGGGTCACCGGAGAAGAGCTGGTTGTAGGACGGGATTCTCGCGAACTTCACCATACGGAATTTCATGGTCATATGGTCGATCAGTTCCTGTGCCTGGGACTCAGTGAGAGTTCCCTCTTCCAGATCACGGTTTACATAAATATCAATAAAGGTGGAGATACGTCCAACGCTCATCGCAGCGCCGTTCTGGGTCTTGACTGCTGCGAGGTAGCCGAAGTACAGCCACTGGATTGCCTCTTTTGCGTTTGTCGCCGGGCCGGAGATATCGTAGCCGTAGATCTTTGCCATCTCCTTCATGCCCTTTAACGCGCGGATCTGCTCTGCGATCTCTTCTCTCTGGCGGATGATCTCATCGTACATCGCACCGTTTCCGCAGAGATCCAGGTCTTTTTTCTTCTCCTCGATCAGGAAATCGATTCCGTAGAGAGCCACACGGCGGTAGTCGCCGACAATTCTTCCACGGCCGTAAGTGTCCGGAAGACCGGTCACGATATGGCAGTGGCGGGCAGCTTTCATCTCCGGAGTGTAGGCGTCAAAGACAGCCTGGTTGTGTGTCTTATGGTATTCGGTGAAGATTTTGTGGAATTTCTCGTTTACTTTATATCCGTAAGTCTCAGCGGCTTCCTCCGCCATCTTGATCCCGCCGTAAGGCATGAATGCACGCTTTAACGGCTTGTCCGTCTGGAGGCCGACGATGGTCTCAAGATCCTTTAAGCTCTCATCGATATAGCCCGGGCCGTAGGAAGTCAGGCTGGATACGACCTCAGTCTCGCACTCTAAAACGCCGCCTTTTTTGCGCTCCTCTTTCTGGAGTTCCTGAAGACGACCCCAGAGCTTATCGGTCGCCTCGGTCGGAGCGGCGAGGAAATCCTCGTTTCCGTCATACTGGGTATAGTTATTCTGGATGAATTCGCGGACATTGACCTCATCGGTCCATTTTGCACCTTGGAATCCTCTCCAGGCTTTTTTGAAAAGGTCAGCAGTACCGTTCGGGGTATTCTGTTCAGACATGATGGTTCCTCCTTATATGTTTCAATCTCATGTGCTGCGGAAATCCTGTGGTTGTCAGGGATTCCGGTTTCCCGGTCCGGGAAAAGCAGGTGATCATTCACCAGTACATTTTGTCGGATCGGATAAATTTTGAAATCTTCCGTTGTGAAGAAATGCTTTGCCATTATAACAGAGGGAAAAAAGAAAAACAATAGATTATATGAGAATGATTATCAGAATCATTTTCATAAGAAATTTTCTCATTACCTTGTATTTTTTAAAATACACGTGACTGTTCAGTACCTTCACATTTACAGGAACCTCCCCCGGAGCTTCCCTTCGGATACATGGCAGGTTACGAGCAAAAATCCATTCCAGATCGGCTTCGTCGATGGGATTTTTACCTTCAAGTCTGTGTTTTATAAGGCGGCGAGATCACTTTGGAAAATTTCGCTGTTACAGAATCACAGCGCGGTGCGAGAGACGTCGATAGACTGAAAAAGGGTAAAAAAATAACCCACAGTCTGCGCTATGATCGCCCAGACGGTCGGCTTTCTTCGATCATACTTCACGTGGTTCACCACTTATCCGTCAGTCATATGATCGGTATGACATATATATACCAGATGTTGTGGTGTGTGTCAAGTGGAAAAGAATGGTCGGACCAGATATGGGGAGAGAATGCTGGTCCTTTTTGGCAGATGTCAGCAAAAAAGCGTGAAGAGCGTCGCTCCATACCGGTTGACGGAATCATGCCCGGCGGGGTACAATAACCTTAATATGACTTTGGGGGAAACAGGGGGGAACGAGGATGTTAAAGGTACTGATCGCGGATGATGAGAGCAAGGTCTGCCAGTTGATCGAAAAGCTGGTGGACTGGGATGCTCTTGATATGGAGGTCGGAGCGGTCGCGGAGAACGGGATCGATGCGCTGGAAAAGATAAAGGAAGTTCATCCGGATATCGTGATCACGGACATCCGGATGCCGGGATATGATGGGCTGGACCTGATCCGGCTCGGAAAAGAGGAAGCTCCGAATGCGGAGTTTGTGATCATCAGCGGCTACCGCCATTTTGAGTATGCGCAGATGGCGATCCGGTACGGGGTGAATGCGTATCTCTTAAAGCCGATAAAAAAGGACGAGCTGACGGAGACATTAAAACGCCTCAGCACCCGTTTCCGGGCGCAGACGGAACAGCTGAGCCAGGAGGAGAAGACCAGACTGGCGATCAGGAGCGACGAGAAGAACCTGAGACAGGCCTTTTTACAGGATCTTGTGGGGAGAAGAAATAAGGAGACCCTGTCGCAGCCGCTTTTGGAGATCAACCGGGAATTTCACTATCGTTTTGAGCCGGGGGAATTCTGCATCGCCATCTTAAAACTGGATGGGCGTGTCTGCGATGAGGAGCAGAATGTCCAGTTTATGGCGGAGAAAGTCCAGTCTGCGGCGGAAAGATTTTTAAAAGACTATGTCATGGAGACAGAGAATACGGAGCTCAACGGATTCCATTTCTTTCTGCTGAACTATGACGCAGAGGACCGGATGCAGATCCGGAGACAGATGAAAGCCCTGCTCTCGGAGATCCGGGTCCAGGGGGATATTTTAAAGAACCTGTCGGTGACGCTGGCACTCGGCGAGGGTGTGGTGAGTCTCCCGGAGATCGGCAGTTCCTTAAAAAATGCCAGACTCCTCATCGAGGAGCGGCTGCTCGCAGGAACGGGAAAGCTGATGGAAGGAAAGATCGAAGGCGGGGAGTCCTTTGCGGACAGTGAGATCTTTGCAAAGTTTAATGACCGGATCGCCCACACGCTGGAGAGTCTGGATTCCTTTGCAGTGCGGGAAGAACTGATCTATCTGAAGACGAAAATGCTGGCGGAGAAGGAGATCAGCGGTCATGAGATCCTTCAGATGACGAAGGAGATCTGCAACCAGTACCTGTTTTTCATGAAAAAGTACCGCCTTCCGGTGGAAGAGAACTTTATGGAGAACTTCAGCGTCAGTGCCGACAACTGTGCAGATGCGGCGGAGCTTTTCGATTATCTGACGAGACGGATCACGACCTCCTACGAGAAGGCGGCGAGATTAAAGAGACAGGACGAAAACCGTCCGATCCGCGTGGTGAAAAAGTATGTGGAAGAACATTTTGGAGAGCCGCTGACGCTGGAAGAACTCAGTCGGGTTGTGGATCTCTCCCCGACGTACCTCAGCACGATCTTTAAGAAGGATACGGGGATGACGTTTCTGGAATACCTCTCGAAGGTTCGCATGGACATGGCAAAAAAGCTCTTAAAGGAGACAAATGACACGGTGGCCGATATATGCGGGAAGGTCGGCTACAGCGATGTGCGGTATTTCACGAAGACCTTTACAAAATATGCGGGCTTAAAGCCCAAGGAATACAGAAAGCTGTACTCATGATGGAGAAGAAACATACCGATGAGAAAAATTACCTGTCCGTTCGGATCAAATGGTGCGCACTTCTCGCAGCCGGGCTGGTCGGGGCATTCCTCGTGAGAATGTGGGTGGTGTGCATCCGGGAAATGCAGTCCCTGATGGTCCCGGCTGTATTTACGGCGCTTTCCGCTGCTCTGGCGGTGATCGTTTACCGGACGGTGCTGATCCCATACCGGGAGACTCGGAAGATCTATGAGCAGTTTGTCATGGGCTATGTCATGGAGGACCTTTTTAAGGTCCGCTATCCGTTTTCACCGGAGAGTGAGCAGGCAGTCCTGCGCCTGAACGAGATCATCGACCGGAACAACCTGATCGCGATCTCGAAGAAACAGGCGGAGTATCTGGCGCTTCAGAACCAGATCAATCCCCATTTCCTCTACAACACGCTGGAGGGGATCCGGAGTGAGGCGCTGATCGCGGGGCTGGACAGCATCGCGGAGATGACGGAGGCGCTGGCGACCTTCTTCCGCTACACGATCTCAAACCTGGAAAATCTCGTGACGCTGGAGGACGAACTTGCCAATATCGAGAATTATTACTATATTCAACAGTTCCGATTCGGTTCTAAACTGGACCTGAAGATCCAGTATGACCGGGATCCGGACGACGATTTCACGGAGATGGATTTTCTGCAGTGCAAACTTCCGAAGCTGACACTGCAGCCGATCGTGGAAAATTCCATCTACCACGGGATCGAGCGGAAGATCGGAAAAGGTCATCTTGTGATCCGGATCAGTGCGAGTGAGGAACGGCTCTACATCAGGATTTCCGATGATGGGCGCGGAATGACGGACGAAAAACTGAAGGAACTGAATGAAAAACTGCGCCGTCTTGATGTGGAGACAGATGTCCCGGAAAAAGAGGAGGAGAAGAAGCCGGCCCACGGCGGGATCGCGGTGGTGAACGTGAACAGGCGGATCAAGCTCCTCTTCGGCGAGGAGTACGGAATTCATGTCTACAGCAAAGAGGGGATCGGAACTGATGTCATAGTGGAGCTTCCGCTGGTGCGCGACGGGGATCGTCAGGGAGGATGGCGATGAGAAAAGAACTTCTTCGGATATCGCATGTTGATCTTGAACGGGACGGAGAGCTGCTCCTGGATGATCTGGAATTCCAGATGTTTGCCGGGGAGATCGTTGGCCTGGTGGCGCGGAACCGGAAAGGCCAGAAAGAGATGGTGGATCTGATCTGCCGGAACGATCCGATCAGTCTGGGATCCGTGTGGTATGACGGAAACGTTGTAAATAGCTACGCCTACAGCAGCGGGGCGTCCAATAAGGTGGCGCTCATCGAACAGAAGAGCCATCTCGTGCAGGGCTTAAGCGTTGTGGACAACCTTTTTATCCTGCGGGAAGGTTTCCGGAAATATTTTATCAATGAGCAGGTGATCTTCAGCCAGGCGGTCCGCTTTTTTGAGGAAAAAGGGCTGAAAGTGGACCTGGAAAAGAGAGTGGAGAACCTGACAGAGTTTGAGAGATGCTTTGTGGAGCTCGGAAAGGCGCTGCTTTCGGGCTGTCATCTCATTATCGTGGACAACCCGGCGAACTATCTGAGCCAGTATGAGCTCTTCGAGTTCCAGCAGATGTTAAAGAAGATCCGGAAAGAGGGGATCTCCGTGCTCTATGTGGGAAACCACCACCAAGAGCTCTTTAAGATCGCGGACCGGACCGCACTTTTTTCGGACGGTCACATCTACAAGGTCTTTGAGCGGGATGAGATGACGGACGAAAAGATGGCACCGTACATCTCAGAATGGAAGATCATGTCCACGGAGAATGATCAGGATGCCGAGGATGACGGGATCCTGCACTTTCACACCGTGGGAGTCGGAAATTTAAATGGTCTTCGCTTCATCCTGCACCGCGGTGAGTGTATGACGATCCTCGACAAGGAAAATAAGATCGCAGGGGACATGATGGATCTGATGACCGGAAAAAAGCGGTGCAGATCAGGATGGATCACGGTGGACCATGTGACCTACACACAGAAAAAAGCGGCGGATTATCTCGATGAGGGGATCGCCGTGATCCCGGCGGACGGGGTGAACCGGCTGCTGTTTCTGGATGAGAGCTACATGGAGAACCTGACATTTCTCCTGGACCGGAAACTCAGAAAAAGCCTGATCTCGCGGAAAATCTACAGGAGTATCCATTCAGAATATCTGCCGCTCGTGGGACCGGTGATCGATGCGCCCTGTGTGCGCGACATTCCGCAGGAAGACCAGTTTGCCCTGCTCTATCATAAGATGAATCTTCTGCGCCCGCGGATCATGGTCTGCATCCAGCCGCTCGCAAAGGGCGACATGTTTTGCCGGATGAGGATCTTAAATGTGCTGCGCCAGATCCAGAAACAGGGGACGGCGATACTCATGATCACCGCGAGTATCTCCGATACGCTTGATATCTCGGACCGCCTGCTCGTCGTGGAGCAGGGGAAGGTGGCGGCAGTATATGAGAAGAGTGAGTTTAAGAGAATTGTGAGGTAGGATTGGAGCTGCCCCGTCCTGTTGTATACATCAAAATATTGTCCCCCATAACCGTAGGATTGTCCTCTGTTATGGGGGACATTTTTCATGTAAGATGGAACTAACAGGGGAGGTCTATATGAACGAATACATAGGAATCGATATCGGCGGGACGAAAACAGCCATCGTTCGTGGAGACGAGAACGGAACAATCCTTGAAAAGAAGCGATTCGCAACGACAACGAAGGGAGAAACTCTGGAAATGATCTTTCAGAGCGTTGCGGATCTGAAAACAGATCAGACGAAAGCAATCGGCGTCAGCTGCGGCGGGCCGTTAAACAGCAGGACGGGCGTGATCCTGGGACCTCCGAATCTTCCGGGATGGGACGAAGTTCCGATCACGGATATGCTGACGGAGCGGTTCGGACTTCCGGCATATTTAAGAAATGATGCGGATGCCTGTGCCGTGGCGGAATGGCAGTTCGGAGCCGGAAAAGGCGCGGAGAACATGATCTTTCTTACCTTCGGAACCGGGATCGGCGCGGGGCTGATCTTAAACGGAAAGCTTTACGAAGGAACATGCGGGATGGCCGGGGAGATCGGTCATGTACGGCTTTTTGAGGATGGACACGTTGGCTACGGAAAGTCCGGCTCGTACGAAGGATATGTGAGCGGCGGCGGGATCGCCCAGTACGGAAAAGGAACCGCGGCGGAGCTAGGAAAAAGGGCGGAAGAAGGAGATCCGGAGGCGCAAAAGATCTGGGCGCAGACAGGAGAACATCTTGGAAGCATGCTGGCGATCCTGATCGACCTTTTAAATCCGGAGGTGATCGTCATCGGAAGTATTTTCGTCCGGGCGGAGAAGTATCTGAGATATTCCATGGAAGAAAAGATCCGGAAAGAGGCACTGAAATCTGGCGCAGAGATCTGCCGGATCGTTCCGGCGGGACTCGGGGAATCGATCGGAGATATCGCGGCACTCTGTGTTGCCATGCATCCGTAAAAAGATGTGCAGGACACATTTTCGCACACATAAAAAATGAACCGGGAGACCGGATCAAAATAGAACTGGAAAGCGGGGGAGAAGATGGGCGAAGTAATTGTTTCAATGAAAGACATCGTCAAGACATTCCCGGGTGTCAAAGCCCTGGATCATGTAAATTTCGAACTCCGGTCGGGAGAGGTCATGGCGCTTCTCGGGGAGAACGGAGCAGGAAAATCTACACTGATGAAGATCTTAAGCGGTGTTTATACAAAAGACAGCGGAACGATGACCATATTCGGAACGGAATATGACAATCTGACGCCGAAGCAGGCACAGGACGTCGGCGTTGCGATCATCCACCAGGAGTTAAACATGTGCCGCCACTTATCGGTCGCGGAAAACATGTTCCTCGGAAGAGAGAAGGTCAACGGGATCGTCTTAAATGACCGGGAGATGGAGGCAGAGGCGGCAAAGATCCTCGGCGATCTGAAGATCGACATCGACCCGAGACAGACCGTCGGCGATCTTCCGGTATCCAAACAGCAGATGGTCGAGATCGCGAAGGCACTTTCGATCCACGCGAAGATCCTGATCATGGATGAGCCGACTTCTTCCCTGACAGCGAAAGAGATCGAGGAGCTCTTCCGGATCATCCGCCAGTTAAAGGCAGACGGCTGCGGAATCGTCTATATCTCCCACCGCCTGGAGGAGCTGAAGGCTATCGTGGACCGGGTAACGATCATGCGTGACGGTCAGTATATCACAGACGGAAATTTCGCGGATATGACTATGGATCAGATCATCGCGAACATGGTCGGCCGTGAGATCAAAGAACAGTTCCCAAGAGTCTCCTGCCCGAAAGGAAAGAAGATCTTCGAGGTGAAAAACTTAAATGCCGGACATCTCGTCCGCGACATCAATTTCTCCCTCTATGAGGGCGAGATCGTCGGATTCGCGGGACTGATGGGAGCGGGACGTACCGAGACAACGAGAGCGATCTTCGGAGTTGACCCGAAGACCAGCGGGGAGATCTGGCTGGACGGAAAAGAAGTGAAAATCACCTGTCCGATGGACGCGATCAAAGCCGGGATCGTACTGGCGCCGGAGGACCGGAAAAAAGACGGTCTCTGCACGAAACTCAGCATCCGTCATAACCTGGCACTCCCGAACCTGGACCTCATCTGCAGCAAGCTCGGCGTGATCAGCAGTAAAAAGGAGGACGACCTCTGCGAGAAGGCGGTGAAGGACCTCCTGATCAAGACCCCGACGGTGGAGGTCAACGCGGGCAATCTTTCCGGAGGAAACCAGCAGAAAGTGGTTGTTGGAAAGTGGCTGGCGAGAAATTCCAGAGTCGTGATCTTCGATGAGCCGACACGAGGCATCGATGTAGGAGCGAAGGTCGAGATCTACAACCTGATGAACCAGTTAAAGAAGCAGGGCATTGCCGTTATGTTCGTCTCCTCAGAGATGCCGGAAGTCCTGGGGATCGCGGACCGCGTCATCGTCATGTGCGACGGAAAGATCACCGGCGAAGTCATGGCGAAGGAGACAAGCCAGAATGAGGTTCTGAAGTTCGCTACCGAATTTGAGAAGAAACAACAGGTTAGCTGAGGGAGGACAGGGGAATGAATGAAAAGAAGCACAGTACAGTAAAGCGGATCCTGGGGACACGCGGAATGGGCGCGGTCATCACGGCATTCGCGGGACTGATCATCATCTATGTAGCATTCGGTCTCATCGACCGTAAAGTATTTGCCGGACAGAACGTCATGAACCTTCTGCGTTCCATGTCAAAGTACCTTCTGATCGGCGTCGGACAGAGCTATCTTCTGATCACCGGAAACATCGATCTCTCGATCGGTTCCATGGTCGGAATGAGCGCCATGATCTCGGCAACCCTGATGGCGATGGGCGTCAATCCGTTTGTTGCGATGGCGGTTGCGATGGCGTGCTGCCTGGTTACCGGAGTGATCAACGGAATGTTAGTCGGAAAGTTCAAGCTTCCGCCGTTCATCGCGACACTCGGAACCATGTTCGTGACACGAGGCGTTGCCTACATGGTCAACAACAACCGAAACACGGACGCGATCGCGACCGGTATCGGAAAAGAGGCTGGCGATAAGTTCCAGAACTTCTTCTACTATGGAAAGACACTCGGTGTTTACAACACCTTCTGGATCGCGCTTGTGATCTTTCTGATCTTCTTCTTCCTGCTTTCCAAGACCCGCACAGGAAGACATATCTACGCGATCGGTTCCAACGTGGACGCTGCGAAATTATCCGGTGTCAATGTTGTAAATACAACAATTAAAGCGTACCTGGTCAGCGCTGTCTGCGCATGTGTCGTTGGTTACATCCTCTGTGCACAGGCCGGTATGGGCAACATGGAAGCAGGAAACATGTACGAGATGTACGGCGTTGCAGCCGGCGTTATCGGCGGCATCTCCCCGCTCGGCGGAACAGGACTTCTGCTCGGAACCTTTGCCGGTGCGGCTGTATGGCAGACACTGGAGAATGGTCTGAACATGATCGGTGCACAGGTCGGCATCCAGAGACTTGTCATCGGTATCATCGTTGTATTCTCTGTACTTCTTGATGTTGTCGTTCGTTCCGGAAACTTCGGAAAGAAAGCATCCAAATAAGACAGAAAAAAACTGTTTTGTGTCTGCGGCATTTTGCAGCAACAGTCGGTCCGAGGTCCTGCATGAGAATAAGCAGGACGCTGGTCCGGAAGTATCGTTACATGGATATCTAACTCCCATGGTATACGGGAGTTACATATAAGAAATCTTAAGGAGGATTTTTATGAAAAAGAGATTGTTCGCACTGTTAAGCTGTGCAGCCCTTGCGGCAGCCAGCATCACCGGCTGTTCCAGCCAGAAACCGGCAGAATCCGCAGCAGCCAGCGCGGAAGCCACAGAGACTACAGGAGCTCCGTCCAAGGAAGTCGGCGACTGGAAGATCGCGCTGATCACGATGGACTCCATCGACCAGCACTGGGTAACCTTAAATGAGGGCGCTCAGGAAGCTGCAAAGGAACTTGGAGTAACCGTAAGTTTCATGTCCCCGAACACAAAGGACGATGCACAGCAGATCGAGTGCGTGAACAACGCAGTTGCAGGCGGTTACCAGGCGATCATCGTAGCGGCAAACGGTCCGGATGCGATCTCTTCCGCCCTGAAGGAAGCGAAGGACGCAGGTGTTAAGATCGTTTATGTTGACTCTCCGGCAAACGTGGAGGCAGAGGCAACCTTCTCTACCGATAACGAGGCAGCTGGTGAGACAGCCGGTAAAGAGATGCTCAAAGCTCTTGAAGAGTCCGGCATCACATCCGGTAAGATCGGTATCGTAAATGTAAACGCAGCAACAGACTCCACAGTCAAGAGAGAAGCCGGATTCCGTAAGGCATTCGAAGGAAAAGGCTTTGAGCTCATGGAGACCCAGTACGGCGAAGGCGATGCAGCGAAGTCCCAGACGATCGCTGAGAACTACATCACACAGGGCGTTGTCGGCATCTTCGGCTGTAACGAAGGTTCCACGACCGGTACCGGTAATGCGATCAAGGCATCCGGCAAGACTGATATCATCGGAGTCGGTTTCGATAAATCCGATGCGATCATGAACCTCATCAACGATGGATATCTCCTCTGCACAATGGCTCAGAACCCGGATCTCATGGGTAAAGACGGTGTTGATGCAGCAGTCAGAGCTCTTCAGGGTGAGACACTCGGCGGCTTAACAACAGACACAGGCGTTTCTGTCATTAAAGCAGACAATGCGGAAGATGCAGCAGGCACAACAGATGTGACAGCAACAAAAGACTGGAAAATCGCACTGATCACAATGGACTCCATCGACCAGCACTGGGTAACCTTAAATGAGGGCGCTCAGGCAGAGGCAAAGGCACTCGGCGTTACCGTAAGCTTCATGTCCCCGAACACAAAGGACGATGCACAGCAGATCGAGTGCGTGAACAACGCAGTTGCAGGCGGCTATGAGGCGATCATCGTAGCGGCAAACGGCCCGGACGCGATCTCTTCCGCATTAAAGGAAGCCGCTTCCACAGGCGTGAAGATCGTGTATGTTGACTCTCCGGCAAACGTAGAGGCAGAGGCAACCTTCTCCACAGACAACGAGGCAGCTGGTAAGACAGCAGGCGATGAGATGATCAAGGCTCTCGAGGCAGCAGGCATCACATCCGGTAAGATCGGTATCGTAAACGTAAACGCAGCAACAGACTCCACCGTTAAGAGAGAAGCAGGCTTCCGCTCTGCATTCGAAGGAAAGGGCTATGAGCTTATGGAAACTCAGTACGGCGAAGGTGATGCAGCGAAGTCCCAGACCATCGCTGAAAACTACATCACACAGGGCGTTGTCGGCATCTTCGGCTGCAACGAAGGTTCCACGACTGGTACCGGTAATGCGATCAAGGCATCCGGAAAGACAGATATCGTAGGCGTTGGCTTCGATAAATCCGATGCGATCATGAACCTCATCAATGACGGATATCTCCTCTGCACAATGGCTCAGAACCCTGATATTATGGGTAAAGAGGGCGTAAAGGCAGCTGTCAGAGCGTTAGAGGGCGAAGAGCTCGGCGGCGCTGTCAGCGATACAGGCGTATCTGTTCTGAAGAAGAATTAAGATCAGTGGTAACTGTGAAGGTACTGAACAGTTACGATCAGTGAAAATAAACTGTAACTAACTGAAAAAATGAATTAAAATAATGGCAGTTGGAAAGAAAACGGCTGCTGGACATGCAGGATCAGGGAACGCCGGGCCGAAAGGATCGGCGTTCCCTGCATATCAAGGACAGGAGGAATTTTTCATGAAACGCAGTGAGATCAACGCAGCTTTAAAAGAAATGGAACAGATGATTAGGGAGTATCGCTTCGCGATCCCGCCATTCTGCAATTTCACACCGGAAGAGTGGAAGGAAAAAGGCCATGATTACGATGAGATCCGCGACAACATGTTAGGATGGGATATCACGGACTACGGTCTCGGGGACTTCGATAAGGTCGGATTTTCCCTGATCACGATCCGCAACGGCAACCTGAAGATGAAGGACAAATACACAAAGACATATGCGGAAAAACTCCTGTACATCAAAGAGGGACAGTACTCCCCGATGCACTTCCACTGGTCAAAGATGGAGGACATCATCAACCGCGGTGGCGGAAATGTCCTGATCCGTGTATATAATTCGACAAAGGATGAGGACCTTGACAAGGTGAACGATGTCCATGTCCATGTGGATGGCAGAGAGATGGTCGTTCCGGCCGGCACCCAGGTGCGCCTGACTCCTGGCGAGAGCATCTCCATCTACCCGTACATGTACCATGATTTCGAGGTGGAAGAGGGCAGCGGCCCGGTTCTCTTAGGCGAGGTCAGCCAGTGCAACGATGACAACGTGGACAACCGCTTCTACGAGAAAATGGGAAGATTCCCGAAGATCGAGGAGGATGAGGCGCCGTACCGCCTGCTCTGCAACGAGTATCCGGAGGCAAAATAGATGGCGGATCAGAGAACACTGATGGCGGTCTGCGGGAACATGGAGCAGATCGCCGGAGTCCGCCGGATCGAATTTCAGGACGGGCGGGCGTCGGGACTCCGCTGTGCGCTTGTGGAAAACGGACCGGTGGAGATGTCGTTAATGATAGATAAATGCCTGGATCCGGCGTGGATCCGGTATAAGGGGATCAATTTAAGTCTTCTCACAAAACCGGGACTTCAGGGGCGGAATCCCTACGATACGGCGGGGGATGAGGCGGTGCGCTCGATCATGGGCGGTGCGATGTTTACCTGCGGTCTCGGGAACGTCCACGGAAACCGCGTGGTGGACGGTGTGGAATATCCGACGCATGGGAGAATGCGGACGACTCCGGCCGAGAAGGTGTCCATGGACGCATTCTGGGAGAACGGAACGTATAAGATCCGGGTGTCCGGGGAGATGCGGGAGGCGCGGATCTTCGGAGAAAATCTCGTGCTGAGGAGAACAGTGGAGACGGTTTACGGAAAGCGGGAGATCGTGTTCACGGACGAGATCGAGAACCAGGGATTTGAGGAGCAGCCACTCTGTTTTCTCTATCACTGCAATGCCGGATATCCGTTTCTTGTGCCGGGGCTGCGGATCGTGATGCCGTCGATCATGACCGGACCGCGCGACGCGGCTGCAGAGGCAGGAAAAAGCCGCTGGAACGTCATGGATGAGCCGGAACCGGGAGCTCCGGAGCAGGTATTCCAGCATGAGCTGGCGGCAGATCAGAACGGAAATACGTTCGCGGCTTTCGTGAACGAGGAGCTTCAGATCGGGCTCTGCATCCGGTTTGAAAAGTCAGCGATCCCCTACCTGACCCAGTGGAAGAGCACGGCGGCCGGGGATTTTGCAATGGCGCTGGAGCCGACAAACTGCGGATTTGACGGACGGGCCGGAAAGACGCAGATCTTAAAACCATTTGAAAAACATGAGAACCGGATCCGGTTCCAGATCCTGGACGGAAAAGACGAGATAAAACGACTGGAAGATGAGTGCAGGGAGGTATTGAAATGTACGATGTGATCGCTCTTGGTGAGCTTCTGATCGATTTTGCGGCGAAGGAGACGGATGCGGACGGATATCCGACGATGAAGGCGAATCCGGGCGGAGCGCCGGGAAATTTCCTTGCGGCATTGAATAAATATGGGGCGAAGACGGCATTTCTCGGAAAAGTCGGGGATGATGCGTTCGGAAAGCTCCTCTTAAAGACATTTGAAAAAGCTGGGATCGAGACGAAGGGAATCGTGACAGATCCGTCGGTGTTTACGACGCTGGCGTTTGTGACCTTCTCTCCGGAGGGAGACCGGTCCTTCAGCTTTGCGAGAAAGCCGGGAGCGGATACGCGACTGAGCTTTGAGGAGATCGACCTGAACATGATCGATGAGTCGTCGGTCTTTCATTTCGGAACCTTAAGTCTCACGGATGATCCGGTGCGCAAGGCAACGAAAAAATGCGTGGAATATGCGAAGGAACACGGAAAACTTATTACCTTCGATCCGAACCTCCGTCTTCCGCTCTGGGAGACGCCGGATGCGGCAAAGGAGCAGATCTTATGGGGACTCGCCCATGCCGATGTGGTGAAGATCAGTGATGAGGAAGTGGAGTTCTTATGGGGCATCACGGATGAGAAAGAGGCGGCGAAGAAGCTACTTGATGAGTTCGGGATCCGTCTCGCGATGGTCACGATGGGACCGAAAGGGGCATACCTGGCGAACCAGGATGGCGCGGCGTACGCAAAGTGCCCGGAGGTAAAACCGATCGATACGACAGGAGCCGGGGATATCTTTGGAGGAAGTGCGGTTTCAAGACTCTTAAAGACCGGGAAAGCGCCGGAAAAACTGACGGAAGAAGAACTTGCCTTTATCGGTCAGTTCGCCTGCACGGCGGCGAGTCTTTCAACAACGCAGTCGGGCGGGATCCCGAGTATTCCGGAGGAAGAGACGGTTCTTGCCCGGATGTAAAGAAAGACAAATTCGGCTTTTTATGGAAATTCTGCTGTACACATCTTCGGAATCCCGATATAATTCAAATGTCAGGGCAGCAGGTCCAGGCGGGCAGGCTGCAATGACGATATCATGAAGATCGATTATCTGGAGGGTGTTATGACAGACACAAAGGACAAGAAGAGAGAAAAACTTGGAATTCTCTGCTGCACGGCGGGGGCGACGAGCTGGGGACTTTCGGGAACCTGCAGTGAGGCGCTGTTTTCCCAGTACCCGGTAGATACGACGTGGGTGACGGCGGTGAGAATGACATCAGCGGGGATCATATTGCTGTTTCTTGCGTTTGCGAAGCACAGTCTGAATCTGAAAGAACTTGGAAAAGACAAAAAAGGGCTTATAGAGATCGTTCTGTTTGCCATTGCGGGTCTGGCGCTCTGCCAGTACGCGTACCTCAGCGCCATCAAATGGACGAATTCCGGAACCGCGACGGTGATCCAGAATCTGTCCATCGTATTTATCGCAGTCTATGTCTGCATGACTACAAGGACAGCACCGGATAAACGGACCGTATTCTGCATTTTTCTGGCGCTGTTTGGTGTGTGGCTTCTTGCCACCGGCGGAAAGCCCGGAAATATGGAACTCACACCGAGGGGCCTCTTCTGGGGACTCATGGCCGGAATCGGCGCGGCAAGCTATTCCCTGCTTTCCAGAGCACCGGTAAAACACCGCGGAAGTATCCCTGTGTCCGGAATGGGAATGTTCATCGGCGGGCTCGCCCTGTCCCTGCTCGCCCAGAGCTGGAAGATCCCGGCAGGCCTGGACGGACGGGCGATCCTCTATATGGCGGTGATCGTCCTGCTTGGGACTGTCGGTGCGTTTACGCTGTTTCTTCAGGGGATCGCTCTGGTAGGACCCGTAAAAGCGGCACTCCTGTCCTGTCTGGAACCATTGACCGCAGCAACCTTGTCTGTCGTCTGGCTGCATTCCAGCTTTTCTCCGACGGATCTTATCGGGTTTGCGTGTATTCTGGCAACGGTGGTGCTGATGAGGTAGAGAGAAATTACGGGTCTTTTTCCGACTTTACATGTATTCCTGTTATCGCGGACGTTGAGGATCAGGACAGCAGGCAGCCGGAATGTTTTACATGTTTTTACCGTATGTCCTACCTTTATTTTGCCAGATTTTTACTTTACAATTCCTATAAAAAAATGGTATACTGCTGTGGGCGGAAAAAGATATCTGCACGCAGCAGTTTCTTTTTTCGCGGAAAATGATAAAAATCAGAAATCTAACGGAGGTGAATTGCATGGATAGTTGCGATAGTACAGGGCGAAGTACGAAATGCGGTGTGGCATACAGAGAGACGCAGGATGCGGCTATCGGTGCAGTGACAGAAAATCTCCGGTAGCTGGATTCCATATTGAGATGTCTCGAGAACACCGCAAGGGAACGGCCTGTCCATCACAGCGATGTATGGTTGGATCCCGCCAGGAATTATCCTGGGCGGTGTTCTTTTTGTTGCCGAAATTAGGCAATTCGATCAGGAGGCGCGAAGATACGCACAGTCCTGATGATAAAAAGTAACTGGACGGATAAAGGACAGTTACAACGGAAAAGGAGGCAGAAATGGAAACAGAAGTTTTAAAAGAACAACATTATGTGGAAGAACTGGTCGAGATCATCCGCAGCGGACTTCCGAAGGAGGAGCTGATCGACCGGTTATCCGATTATCATGATAACGATATTGCGGATGCCCTCACGAAGCTGACACCGGATGAAAGGCGGGAACTCTATCCGCTGATCGGTGTGGAGCGGGTCGCGGAGATCTTCGCGTACTTAGACGACGCGGAGCCGTACCTGAAGGAGCTTCCGATCGAGAGCGCCGCAAAGATCGTCTCCGAGATGGACTCCGACGATGCGGTGGATGTCCTGGAAGAGATGGATGCGACGACGAAGCATAAGATCGTTGGCATGCTGGATAAGGAAGCCAGCGAGGATGTAAGACTCCTGTTCTCATACGATGAGGATGAGATCGGTAGCCGCATGACTACCAACTTTATTATGATCCACAATAACCTGACGATCCGTCAGGCGATGCGGGAACTGATCGAGCAGGCAGGGGAAAACGACAATATCTCCACAATCTATGTGATCGATGACGAGGATAAATTTTACGGTGCGATCGATCTGAAGGACCTGATCATCGCAAGAGAGTATACGGACCTTGAGGACCTGATCAGCCACTCGTATCCGTATGTCAAGGATCATGAAAAGGTTGCGGACTGTATCGAGCAGATCAAGGATTACGCCGAGGATTCCATCCCGGTACTGCAGGAAGACGGAACGATTGCCGGTATCATCACATCCCAGGATATCGTTGAGGCCGTGGATGATGAGATGGGCGAAGATTACGCGAAATTAGCCGGTTTGACTGCGGAGGAGGATCTGAACGAGAAGCTGGCGGAGAGCGTGAAAAAGAGACTTCCGTGGCTTGTCATTCTGTTATTCCTGGGCATGGTAGTATCTTCCGTTGTGGGCGCTTTTGAGTCTGTCGTTGCCGTGATCCCGATCGTCATGTGTTTCCAGTCCCTGATCCTCGACATGGCAGGAAACGTCGGAACACAGTCTCTGGCTGTTACGATCCGTGTGCTTATGGATGAGGAACTGACTGCAAAGCAGAAGCTTATGCTTGTTGTGAAAGAGATGAAGATCGGCTTCGTGAACGGACTGTTTCTTGGAGTTATGGCGTGGCTTTTCCTCGGAATCTATATCTGCGTGATCAAGGGATATCCGATCCACCATGCGCTGCTTGTCTCCGGCTGTGTCGGAATCGCACTTGTGACAGCGATGGTGATCTCCAGTATGGTCGGCACACTGATCCCGATGTTCTTTAAGAAGATCAACGTAGACCCGGCGGTTGCGTCCGGCCCGCTGATCACGACGGTGAACGACCTTGTCGCAATTGTGGTTTATTATGGACTGGCGATGTTATTCCTGGTCGATCTGCTGCACGTGACGGGCTGATATCAGATGGAATAAAAATGTGAATAAATATAGAAAAAATGGGCGATCCTAAGGATATCAGGATGGTCCATTTTTTATGCAGCAGGAAATTTCGAGGAATTCTCTGTTACATAAAAAGACACACTCTTTTTTATTCTGGGAATTGCCGATAAATTTATGGTAACGACAACTTTTTTCAATTGAATGTTTTGGCATACGATCCTCTTGAACTGAAAATGATGCTATGATAAAATCATGATGGTTAGAAAAAACTAACTGAAATACTGACTGGCATTTCCTAAACATGTGCTGGTGGTTGATTTCGCAGGTGGACAGATCAATAGATCACGTCGTTTTTCCTGCCTGATCCGGGTGGGAGAGTAATTGGCGTTGATACTCGAAAGGAGCTTATGATGATGAATTATCTGGAAATTGAGAAAGTCATTGGAAGAGAGATCTTAGATTCCCGTGGAAATCCCACGGTTGAGGCAGAAGTATATCTGGCAGACGGAACCATCGGGAGAGGAACCGCGCCGAGTGGTGCATCTACCGGCGAGTTCGAGGCGCTGGAATTAAGAGACGGAGATCAGGCACGTTATGGCGGAAAAGGTGTGACAAAGGCTGTTGAAAATATCAATACAATTATTAATGAGACCCTGACAGGCCTGGACGCGTCCGATATTTATGCAGTTGACCGCGCGATGATCAAGGCTGACGGAACAAAGGACAAGTCAAAACTTGGAGCAAATGCGATCCTTGCGGTATCCATCGCCTGCGCGCGTGCCGCAGCCATCTCCTTGGATATTCCGTTATACAGGTTCCTCGGTGGCATAGGTGGAAACCGTCTTCCGGTTCCGATGATGAACATTATCAACGGCGGCTGCCATGCACTTTCCTCCGGTCTTGATGTTCAGGAATTTATGATCATGCCGGTCGGAGCTCCGTCCTTCAAGGAGTGCTTAAGATGGTGCGCAGAAGTGTTCCATGCACTGGCTGCGATCTTAAAAGAACGCGGACTTGCAACCTCCGTTGGAGATGAGGGTGGCTTTGCTCCGGCATTGAAGTCTGATGAGGAAGCGATCGAGACGATCCTCGAGGCAGTAAAGAAAGCCGGATATGAGCCGGGCCGTGACTTCAGGATCGCTATGGACGCGGCGTCCTCTGAGTGGAAGACAGGAAAAACCGGCGAGTACAAGCTCCCCAAGGCAGGAACTGTCTATACTTCCGAGCAGCTCATCGAGCACTGGAAAAAGCTTGTTGAGAAATATCCGATCATTTCCATCGAGGATGCCCTTGATGAGGAAGACTGGGAAGGATGGAAAAAGCTGACCGCAGAGCTTGGAACGAAGGTACAGCTAGTCGGTGATGACCTTTTTGTAACAAACACAGAGAGACTTTCCAAAGGGATCAAGCTCGGCTGCGCAAACTCCATCCTGATCAAGTTAAATCAGATCGGTTCCGTATCTGAGACATTGGAGGCGATCAAGATGGCGCACCGTGCCGGCTACACAGCAATCTCATCCCATCGTTCCGGTGAGACCGCAGATACGACTATTGCAGACCTCGCCGTAGCCCTCAACACCTGCCAGATCAAGACGGGTGCCCCGTCCAGATCCGAGCGTGTCGCGAAGTATAACCAGCTTCTCAGAATCGAGGAAGAACTCGGAGAGAATGGGGTATATCCGGGAATGGATGCGTTTCATGTAAACTAAGACAGATTTATAATATAAAATAGATATTCTCCAACTAAAACTTAAGGTATGATTGCACGAAGAGATCCCCGACGGCTGATGAGGCTATTGGGGGTCTTTTTATGGTCTGATCCATTGTATTATTGAAAGAATAAACGCTCTGCGAGGGTGCGCGGTGATTCGGACAAGAACATGTCAGCTTCGCTGACCAGAATCACGCGGCAAGTCTCTAATGGTCCGATAGGGCTATTGGAGACTTTTATGATATCCGCTGCTGCAAAAAAGACACAATTCTTCTAAAAATTAACACAATATTTTCACAGGCTTTTCACAAAAGTTTCCTAATCTATAAAATAGACAGTGACGATGTGTTATAAATGGAAAGGAAACGGAGAGAAACGGTTATGATGAAGGTTGGAAGGCGGATCGGGTTATTTTTGGCAGCGGCGCTTATACTTTCCGGATGCAGCAACAGTGCGGCAGAAATCGGGAGCAGCGCGGCGCAGACGGAAGCAGAGACAAGTCAGGCGGAGACGGAGCGTGCCGGGGAGACGGCGGTGACATCGCTGCCGCAGATCGACTCCACGAAATGGCAGTATAATTCTGATGATAAGATATACTGGCAGACAGGAATCTCCTACTGTGAGAATCCGGCAGATGAAAATTATGAGACACTTGGAATCTTTATTCCGGCGGCATACATGAACGCGAAGGACAACGGGGACGGAACATTCACCTGTGAGATTAATAACCAGGCGGCTGTCCAAGGATATACGGCGGACTCTGCGCCCATCGTGATTCCGGTCAATACGCCTGGATATTCCGCAATGGAAGCGCCGACAGACTATGTGACAGATTCCGTATCTTACACGAGCGCCGGATTTATCTATGTGGCAGCAGGCTGCCGCGGACGCGACGCAGGCGCACCGGCGGGAGTGACGGATCTGAAGGCTGCAATCCGGTATATCCGGTATAATGACGGCGTGATCCCGGGAGATGTAGACCGGGTATTTTCCTTCGGCATGAGTGGTGGAGGAGGCCAGAGCGCACTTCTGGGAGCAACCGGTGACAGCGAAGATTACGAGCCATATCTGACAGCCATCGGCGCGGTCTCCGGCGTCAGTGATGCGGTGACCGGCTCCATGTGCTGGTGTCCGATCACGGAACTCGATTACGCGGACGAGGCGTATGAGTGGAATCTTGGAAACACGCGAACAGACCTTACAGAACAGGAACAGACATTGTCAAATGGAATGGCAGAGGCATTTGCAACGTATATCAATGAGCTGGGACTGAAGGATGCTTCCGGAAATGAGCTGACTTTGACAGAGTCTGAGGATGGAGTCTACCAGTCCGGCACTTACTATGAATATCTGAAAGGGGTTGTGGAGACGTCTCTGAACAACTTTCTGAAAGATACCACATTCCCGTACACGGTGGAGACGAAGAAAGGACCTCGTGACGGTGGAATAGATCAGGGCGGACAGAAGCCGGATGGAACCCCTGGACAGGGCGATCCTGGCGCAAATAAAGGTGACAATAAAACCACAGATGATTCGGTGAAAGCTGCCCCGGAGAACGATGGAAATGCCCCGGCAGATAAACCGTCGGAGAAACCGGATGATAAAGCAGCACCGCAGGGTGACAAGGCACCGAACGGTGATGCAGCTCCAGACGCGGGAAATGGAGCTCCTGACTTTTACGCCATGGACGGTGTTGACCGGAATCTCGCTACCGGAGGCGTGACACTTTCCGGCACCTATGAGACAGCACAGGATTACATCGATGCTTTGAACGCGGATGGAACATGGGTCAATTATGACAGTGCGGCCAATACGGCAACGATCACCAGCATCGCGGATTTCACAAACGCATGCAAACGCGCTTCCAAGGGAATCGGTGCATTCGATGCTTTAGATGAGAGTCAGGCAGAAAATACATTATTTGGATATGGTGACGGTACAACTTCCCACTTTGATGCCACACTGGCAGAACTCTTAAAGGACGACGAGACCTACGGCGCGGCGTTCGCGGAGGCAATGGAGAAGACAGATTCTGAGGGAAAGACGGTGACTGAGAGGGGAAACATGTACAATCCGCTTTATTACCTCTCGGGTTATTATGATGGTTATCAGAAATCTACGGTTGCCGATCACTGGCGTATCCGCACCGGAATCGCCCAGAGCGACATTTCTCTCACAACAGAAGTAAATCTGGCGCTGGCGTTGAAAAATTATGGCGCGGATGTGGATTTTGCGACGATCTGGGGCGAAGGTCATACGATGGCAGAGAGCACCGGGGACTTTACGACGAACTTTATTGAGTGGGTCAATAAGTGCCTGAAATAAAGAACTGATGATAGAAAATAAGGATATAGACGAGCTAAGGAAAAGCAGATGGAAATCAGCTTTTTAACGGCGAGTTTATATCTTTATTTTTTGTGCAGGGCTCGGAGAAGAAAAAACAACAAAAACATCAAAAAATGTTGACGTAAGTACAACTACGTGATAATATATGGAATATAAAACAACAAAATAAGTATATAAAAGAATTAAATTCTTCAACAAAAAATAACAAAGGGGGTATTTTATGAAACTCAGCAAAAGGGCAAATAGAATTCAGCCATCAGTTACGGTTGAATTAAATGCCAAAGTGGCTCAAATGCTTCAGAACGGCATGGACATTGTAAAAATGAATATTGGTGAACCGGATTTCGGTACACCCCAGAATATTCGAGACGCAGCCAAGGAAGCTATTGATAATGGCTTTACCAGATACACTGCAGTCCCAGGTATCCCGGATCTCAGAAAAGCTATTTGTCAAAAATTGAAAAAAGATAATGGAATTGAGTATTCGGCCGAAAATATCTGTGTTTCAACCGGTGCAAAACAGGCGATCATGAATGCACTTCTCATTCTGGTGGATGAAGGCGATGAAGTGATCATACCGATTCCATGCTGGGTCAGTTATGAATCAATGGTGGAAATTGCCGGGGGAGCGGCAGTAACAGTGCCGACAAAAGAAGATTTCCATCTGGATATTCCGAAAATTGAAGAAAAGATCAATGATAAGACAAAGGCGATCATTATCAACACCCCGAATAATCCGACAGGAGTTGTGTATACAAAGCAGGAGCTGGAAAAATTGGCAGCGCTGGCAATAAAATATGACATAATGATCATCTCTGATGAAGTGTATGAGAAACTTATATATGAAGATGCGAAACATATCAGCCCGGCGGCTTTATCGCAGGATGCTTGGGAACATGTGATCACGATCAACGGAGTATCAAAATCGTATGCAATGACAGGATGGAGAATCGGATATCTTGCAGCACCTAAAGTAATTGCAAAAAAAGCGTCGGGACTCCAGGGACATATGACTTCAGCAACAAATTCTATTGCACAGAAAGCAGCACTTGAGGCGCTGATAGGTCCGCAGGAGTCTGTGGAGACAATGCGGCAGGAATTCGATAAGAGACGGCAGGCTATGTACGAGCGCTTAAATCAGATAGAAGGAATTACCTGCGAAAATTCATGCGGTGCATTTTACCTTATGCCAGATGTATCTGCATACTATGGAAAAACAAATAAGGGGCAGACTATTACGAATTCCGTTGAGATGGCGGGATATCTTCTCGAGGAAGCTCAGGTTGCAGTCGTTCCGGGTGACGGATTCCTGGCGCCAAAGAATTTAAGGCTTTCATATTCAAATTCAATGGAAAATTTGATGAGAGGATTAGACAGAATTGAGGATGCATTAAAAAAGTTAAAATGACGGAGGAAATATCATGAAAATTATGGACTGTACGCTGCGTGATGGAGCCAATGTCCTGGGGAATGGTTTTCCAAGGGAATTGACAGAAATGATGCTTAGAGGACTTGTAAATAATGGGGTCAGCATTATCGAATATGGCAATGCAAAAGGAATTGGCGCGTATGAGGTGAGCGGAGCTGTGGCGCCACTTACAGATGACGAGTATCTGGAACTTGCTTCACCGCTTATCGGGAAAGCTGAGATCGGTATGTTTTATAATGCGAAAAGATTTTTACCGGACAGCGCAAAAAAAGCTGCAGATCATGGACTTTCCTTTTTGCGAGTCGGTGCAGACGCAGGTGACTATAAGATCTCGGAACGCGTGATCCGATCGGTAAAAGACAGTGGAATAAAATCATTTTATTCACTCATGAAAGCATATTTATCAACGCCGGAGGAACTTGCAAAAGAGGCTGAGATATTGGAAAATATGGGAGTAGATGAAATCACGATCATGGATTCGGCCGGATTTATGCAGCCGGAACAGGCAAGAGAATATGTTGCTGCGATGAAAGAAAAAGTACATATTCCAGTTGGATTTCACGGACATAATAACTTGGGACTGGCACTGGCAAATGCTCTGGCGACGAGTGATGCAGGTGTTGATATTATTGACTGCGGTCTTTTGGGAATGGCACGGAGTGCCGGAAATATTCCAACAGAACTGGTTGTAGCCGCACTTGGTCAGAAGGGAATAGTCACAGAAGTGGATTTTTATGGATTGTTAAATTTTCTGGACCGTGAGTTGATTCCGGAGATGGCAAAGCATGGATATAAGGCTGCAATTACGCCCTTGGAACTCGTTCTTGGTTATTCAGGATGTCATTCCAGTTTCCTAAAAATATTTAAAAAGACCGCTGAAGAGTATCAGGTGGATCTGTTCCGTCTTATATGTGAAGTATCGGCACTGAATAAGAAAAATCCAGATGTAGAATTAATAGAAAAAATTGCGTCAGGACTGCAAAAGATGGAGGAATAAAAATGATGGAATTTAAAAATGCTGAAGAAAAAATCAATTTTTTAGCACAATATCTTCCTGCAATCAAAGAAGTTAAAGATCAAAAGACAGCGGCAGCAGTTGTGGATGTATGGCTCAAAGCATTGGAAATGAGTCCTTGGGACTCCATTGATCAGGCAAAATTCAAAGAGGGAATGGATCGGATCACATTGATCTCTCATGTGAATTCTGCGGTAGAATGTGCGTTGGCAATAAACCGTATTATAAAAAAATATCATGATGTCGAGTGCGATGAACAGAGACTTCTGGTATTCGGACTTCTGCATGATGTAGATAAAGTTGTGGAGTATGAATACAACGAAAATGGAGAATTGGTGAAGAGTGATCTCGCAAAGAAGATTCAGCATGGTGTTTTGAGTGCAATGTGGGCAAGGGAAGCTGGATTTGACATGGATATGATCCATTTAATCATTACGCATACTCATGATCAGAACATGAAACCGGCGTTCCGTGAAGGAATCTTGTTTGGTTATGCGGATCTTTGTGACTGGGAGATGACATGTAAATATTCGAAATAAAGGGGGAAGCACAAATGGAAGGTAATGAGAAATTGTATTTTCATGGTGGAATGTTGGGAGCGTGGCTTCCAATGGTCACATTTGTTATTGTTATGGTAACAGCGGCGATGACAGGACATATTTCATTGACTGTTTTTGCGGCAGGTGCTTTTGTGGCAATTTGTATAGGATTTCTTTTGAGTAAAAATAAAAAGGCATTTGACGCTGCAGTAATCGATGGTGTAGGCGACCATATGCTCGCAACGATGACAGTAGCATTTTTGATGGCAGGAATTCTTTCTCAGCTTCTCAGACAGAGCGGATTGATCCAGGGACTGATCTGGCTGTCTTCCCAGATGCATCTGAATGCAAATTTCCTTCCACTGATTACCTTTATTACCTGTGTACTGATTTCAACTGCATGCGGAACTACAGGAGGAACATGTGCGGCAGTTACGCCGATCATGGTCCCGTTAGCAGTAAGCATGGGATGCAATCCTGGAATTATTGTTGGAGCGATTATGAGCGGCAGTATTTTTGGAGATAATCTGGCACCGATCTCTGACACAACGATTGCATCTGCCATGACTCAGGAGACAGATGTTTCAAGCGTAGTGAGAACAAGACTTCCGTATTCCATTATCAGTGGAGTTGCGGCAAGTCTGTTATATATCTACTTTGGATTTAAGACATTAAATACAGAGACGGTAATGAACCAGGTTGACGCATCCAAAGCTCCTTCACTTGTATTACTGATTCTCCCGGTTATTATGGCAGTTCTTATGACAAAAGGTGTGGGGCTTGTTTCCACAATGCTGATCTGTAATATGCTCGGAATCATTTTAAACCTTGCACTTGGACTGATTCCGTTCAGCACAATGGTTTCCGCCGATGGTCCAGTGGTAGCAGGTATCTCCGGTATGTCCGGCCTGATTCTGTTCTGTATCGTATTATTCGCAGTCCTTGAGATTACAAAGCGTTCAGGAGCGTTTGATTCTTTAATTAACGGCATTCATAAGAAATGTGATACACCGCAGAAAGCCGAACTTGCATGCTGCGGAATGACAATTTTTGGAATGATCGCGATTGCGGCAAGTACTGCGAACATCATCATCGTAGGACCGTTTGTAAGACAGCTCACAAAGAAGTTTAACATTGCCAGAACAAGAGGTGCCAATATCGCAGATGGTCTCAGCACAGCGTTTGGCGGAATCGTACCGTATAACTCCTCCTTCCTGTTATGCATGAGCCTTGCAATGGCATCTGGTGCAGTGGCAAGCAGCTTCTCATTCAAAGAAGTACTTCCGTACTGTTTCCACAGTTATGGATTGATCATTCTTTACGTCGGAAGCGCAATTACCGGTATTGGACGTAAGTTTGAAAAGCAGGGAGAATGATTGACGGGTTTCACCGATTGTGTTATCTTAAAAGCAGATGATACAAGGTGGAATGAATATGGAAGATTTGACAAAGAAGATCCAGAGCATGCAGCTTACGAAGACGGATCGCAGAATTGCTGATTATATTTTAGAACATATGGACTCTATGGGATTTCAGACATTAACTTCACTTTCGATAGAGATCGGAATCAGTGATACGTCAATTATCCGTTTTATACGGAAACTTGGTTTTCGCGGATATGCAGAGTTTCGCCAGGAAATGGGGAAACGGATCGCTATGGAATACAGCCGGGATAAGAATGGTTTGTCTCTGAGTGAAAAGTTTGCCAGTACCAAGGAATCCCTGCAGCAGGAAAGCCTGATTCATGATGTCATGCAGAGAACGATGGAGAATCTAGAGAAGAGCTTGTCAAAGCTGGATAATGAGACGATCCATATGATTGCGGATCTGATTACGGAGAGCAAGAGAAAATACGTGGTCGGTTTTAGGGGAACAGTGAGTTGTGTAGAGTATATGACAAGTAAACTGACACTTCTTTTGCCGAATGTGATTCCGATTACCCACGCGGATGCGACCGCAATGGAGAGACTTTATGATATTGGTGAAGATGACTGCCTGATATTGTACAGCTTTCCGAGATATTCTGAGTTATGTGAGCCGCTTATGGATCTGGCGAGAGAAAGAAAGGCTAAAATTCTTCTGTTTACAGATCGTTTAACGAGCCCGTTGGCATCGAAAGCAGATTATGTTATAGAATCGAATGTAACAGGCCTCGGTTTTGCGAATTCATACGTGGTGCCATTGAGTGTCACAGAAGTCATTCTGTTGGCGATCAGTGGAAGAGCAGATATTAAGAATAATAACCGAGTTCAGAAGCTGGATATGCTTATGGAAGAATTTAAACTGTACTAAAAAACAGCTCCCGGTATACGAGTTAATCTGAGTACCGGGAGCTGTTTTTTTACGCGAACAACGAGCCAAAGTCTGCGCTTGCGCGAGACCTTAGCGACTGTCGCGATAACAAGGGGAAACTTGCGAAGCGTGTTTTCACTTGTTGGCGTGTAACTGGAATAAACCAGAAAAATATTTTGCGATAATATGAAACAGGAAAGCGCCAACAGTCATCGATACGACATACAGCAGATTTCCCCAGAAGATACCAGCCGTACACGCGATCTCGTGGAAAACCGGCTGCGAGGACGGATGAAATGGGGATATGTAGAACATGTCAGCGTCAGCGGTGGGACCTGCGTCGATGTTGATCACACAGGCAATTACACAGCACAGGAAAAAGAACGGAAGAATATCCATATAATCCCGCCGTTCATGTCCGGCGATGCCTGACATACAGGATAAAAGTCCAAGGAAGAGCAGAATAAAATGCCAGAGGAAGCCATGGAGCGTCATCGTCCAGTACGGATGCATGAGTCCTGGCGGCACAGCCAGGGCCATGATTCCGCCCAACAGCCCGAAATCCTGAAGGAAGGTGGCGGCGCGGCGAAGTGTTTTTTCGGAGTGAAGGAGCGGTGCAGCAAGACAGATGTACATGGGGACGCTGCAGAGCTGGAATGGAAAGTACCACCAGTCGAAGTGGCTGTCAAACTCGATGACATATAAAAATGCCTGCTTATAGAGCTCCATGAGTGCGAGGAGCACCCCGCAGGAAAAGAGAATACGGCGAAAATACGGTTCGGGAGCTGATGTGGACCGTATTTTTTTGCTGAAGATCCGGGCAAAAAAGACCACAGGTCCTGCGCCGAACAGTGTCAGGAGAATATGAAAGGCGGAATAGGGCGCCGGGGGCGTCATCGGCCATGCGGTCACGCGCAGGATGGATTCGAAAAAAGCGTACATAAACAAAGAAACCTTCTTTCAAAGTTAAAATTCGCAGGTAAAGAAAAATATTGTATGCCGGAGTGTATACAAAGTTAAAATACGCTGTAAGATGGAAAGCGCGGTGTTGTGTTTTAAAGCACCTGTACTGAGCTAAATATTAGTGCGGATTTCTGGTTATGTCAAATGGAATACTGCCATGCACAGGACATTGTCAAAACGGTCATTATGTATTTTCCTCCGGTCTGCGGAGCAAATACATGGAATGACTGAACACTTACTGGAAATGTCAGATGGGATATGATAAGATAAAAGAAAACTGCGGGGAGTGCGTATGGTGACAGGCAGCGGAGAAAGACGGTTTCATGATCAGATATCATGGCTGATGTTTCTATTCAGCATATTTGTGATATGGGTCCACTCTTATAATGTGGATCTGTTTTCCGGCGGGGCGCAGGATGGGATATGGAGTCTTGCGGACCGGATCGAAAATTTCGTGTCGGTGGGACTGGGACAGATCGCCGTTCCGGGCTTTTTCCTGCTGTCCTCCTACCTGTTTTTCCGGAATTTTTCTTGGGACAAGATAGTCGGAAAATGGAAGAGCCGGGTATTCAGCGTCCTGATCCCTTATGTAGTATGGAATCTCATCTACTATCTGGGTTATATGGCAGCATCCCGGTTTCTCGCCATACGATCTGTGGTCGGACGTGACATTATTCCATTTTCCGTGCAGGAAATCTGGCGGGCGGTCTCACAGTATGCGTATGCGCCAATCTTCTGGTATCTTTATCAGCTGATTTTCCTGATCATCGTGTCACCGATGATCTACGCACTTGTTAAGAATCGGGCGATCGGTCTTTTCTGGATCGTGGGACTTGTGTTTGCGGTGCATCTCCACCTGGATATGCGCCATCCGAATACGGACGCCCTGCTTTACTATTCGGTTGCCGCATACTTTGCGGTTCATCGCCGAGGGCTGGTGGAGAGAAGCATGGAGGAAGAGGCAGCCGGTTGGAAGGCAAATCATGGAACGAGAGAAAAGAAAGCTGCCCCAGAGGACAAAGATGGAAATACAGCCAGTGTCATCCCGGCTCATGTGAGAAGGCGCTGTTTTGCAGAAGGCCTGGCGGGAGTCATGATCTCTGTATTCTGTTACAGGAGGATGATGGCACCTGAAGCGGCCGTCCTCTGGACCTGCTTTTACCGTATGGCTGTGCCGATGACCTGTTGGGCGTTTGCCTGTGGAGTGCGCCTTCCGAAGATCCGTCCATGGATGCGCCAGAGTATGTTCCTCTATGCGATTCACTTCATCGTCGTACGATTCGTAAACAAAGGAACAGCCGTCGTGACGAGAAGTCTTGCAGGCACGACAACAGCCGCCGGAATCTCCCTGGTCGTCTATTTCCTGCTTCCGGCAATTGCAGTTATTGTCTCTTACATCCTTGCAAAATTCCTCGTACGATTCCTGCCGGGGGTGTGGAGAGTGCTGTCAGGTGGGCGGAAGTTGGAAGGATAGGGGGAAGAAGAACCACAGAAAATTCGTTACTGTCGGTGTACCGCATGAACAGCAGCACGTAAAATTCAAACGTTCTTTTTTGTAAAAAATGCTAATAGTATTTCGATAAGAAATCCACTATACTATCAGTGAAAGAGTTAATCTTTCCTTCGCAGATGAGACGAGTGACGGTTCTGACTCGTCGGTAAAATAAAAAGTGACCGAGCGATGAGACGAGTGACGGTTCCGACTCGTCGGTAAAATAAAAAGTGACCGAGCGAAGAATCTTTGAGGGAGGAGAAATCCTCCCTTTTCTATACCAGTCTATTTTTCTTAGGGGATTCTTACCATGAATAAATCAATTGAATTTTGTATAAAGAAATTAAGCAAAAAATTTTATCAGAGGTATCCATCTAAAATGTATGAGGAAATTCTAAGTAAAGAGGATAGACCATATTCATGTCTTCTTGTTAAACAACATGGATACTTGATATGTGTACCGTTTCGGACTGAAATACGTCATAAATATGCGTATCATTTCCAAACATCAGAAAGATCGAGGAAGTATCATTCTGGGCTGGATTTTACAAAGGTGGTAATTGTCACCAATCAAGAATTTATAAACGAGGATAGCACTGTTGTTGATCAGGACGAATACAAAGAAGTTATATATAATATTGGAAAGATAATAGATTCTGTGATAAAATTTATTGATGATTATGTCGAACATATAAAAGGAATAAAAAAGCTTCATGAAAGAGAATTTGAACGTCGATATCATTTTTCATCATTAAAATACTTTAAGAGAGAATTGGGACTTAGTCAGAAAAAAGAACCGGAGGAAGAGGATATGCTGAGAGATAACGTAAAAAAATACTATCTGGAACAGGATTACAATTGTGCGGAGACGATCTTAAGATGTATTGACGAGGAATACGGGATCGGTCTTACGGAAGATGATTTCAAGCTGGTCAGTGCGTTTGGCGGCGGCATGGGATGCGGATCATCCTGCGGTGCATTATGCGGCGCAATGGCAGCGCTGGGACGGCTGACGGTAAAGACCCGTGCCCATGCAACCGATGGTTTTAAGGATACATGCGCGGACCTTGTAGATGAATTCCGAAAGAAGCTTGGAAACACAGACTGCTCAGAGCTGGTAAAGATCTATAAGAAAGACGATGTGCGCTGTCTAGAGACAGTCTGTCTGGCGGCGGACGTGTTTGAGGAGTTTTACAATACGCATGTTGCAAAAAAATAAAATTGAGAAAATCAAAGGAATGTGAACGGCGGAATAGAGTCGATAAACTGTGAGAGTAGTCCAGAGACTTGCAACTCCAAAAGCCATGTAGTATAATACATACAGTTAGCAAAAACTAACCGCATAGCTTAAACATTTATAGTTCTAATCAATCAATACATGGTGAAAAAATGACATTACAACAACTGAAATACTACTGCATGGTCTGCGAATGCCACAGCATTACGCAGGCCGCAAAAAAATCTTTCGTGACGCAGCCCGCGGTCACGGCTGCGATCCGTGAACTGGAGAAGGAATATGCGGTCCGCCTGGTGGATAAGGAAGGAAAAAGTATCCGACTCACGAAGGCGGGGGAAGGATTTTACCAATATGCGTCCCAGATGCTGGATCACGCGAAGGAATTCGATGACCAGGTACATAATATGGTAAAACTTACGAGAAATCTGCGGATCGGATTGACAAAATCTGCGGGTTCTGCTGTCTACATGGAGTATTTTTCAAATGAGGCCGAAAAGCATCAGAATGTGGAGATAAAAGTGACCGTGGATTCTACATCAGAACTGATCGAGAAACTGCGGGACAAGAAGCTGGATGCCGTTCTGGTCCTGAATCACGGTGGAGATCCAATGGAAAATGATTTGGAATGGGCGGAACTTAAGACTACAGAAATGCTGTACTGTGTCTCGAAAAATCATGCGCTGGCACACGAAGAGCGGATCACAGTACCGATGATTGCGAAAGAGAAGATGGTATCCACAAAACACGATCATCACAAGACAGAGGCATTACGGCAGCTGTTCTTACAGGCAGGTTATGAGGAGGGGCCTCAGGTCTTATGGAGATACGATCAGCAGAGCACGGCGCTTCAGATGATCGCCGCAAATATGGCGACAGGGTACTTTCCGGCGGAGGCAATCCGTCAGAATGATGGAATCGTTGGAAAACAGCTGGAAGGCGATAAGTCTGTTCCAATCTGCATTGCCTGGACAAAAGATAGCTGGAAGCAGGAAGAAGTGCAGCAGTTTATAAAAGGAATCATGAAATTTTACGGGGCGGTCCGATAGCGGGCCGTCTTTTTTGATGCGCACTCGCGCAAAGATGTAGATTGTCGTAAGCGACCACGCTCGGCGTGAGAATGTGCCGGGGCTCATTTTTTATATATCATAGCTTTTATTTATAAATGAACAATTTAATTTATTTTACAAAATTCAGAAAATGATGTATAGTTAGTCACATCTAATTAGCTATAACTAACCAATGAGCCATGTGTAAGGAGACAACAATGGATCGAGGAATTCTGGAAAATAAAAAAAGACCGGCGATGTTCATCATGATCATCGCTCTGATCGCCCTGTTTCTGGTGCTGATCTGTGTAGGACGCTATCCGATCAGTCCATTTCGGGCATTCGAAATTATAGGGAGATCGTTCGTCGGAAAGACCGATGGAATGGATGTATACGAGTCAAGTGTGATACTGAGTATCCGTCTTCCGAGAATCCTTATGGGAATTCTGGTGGGAGCCGGGCTTTCTGTTTCCGGCGCGATTTATCAGGCCGTTTTCGGAAATCCGCTCGTAAGCCCGGATATTCTCGGAGTTTCTTCGGGAGCTGGATTTGGCGCGGCATTGGCGATCCTGTTATCGTGCGGCATGGCTGCCACACAGGTTACTGCACTCGGCTGCGGCCTTCTGGCAGTGGTGGTCGTTCTGAACCTGTCACGCATCAAGAGGCGCAGCGAACTGTTCGTGCTGGTGCTGTCGGGCGTTATTGTGAAGTCCATGTTTGATGCGCTGGTTTCTTTTATCAAGTACATCGCGGATCCGGAGGACAAGCTTCCGACGATCACCATGTGGCTGATGGGAAGTCTGGCAAATGTCTCATACAGGGATGTCCTGCTCTGCGCAGCAATTGAGATTCCGTGTCTGGCAGTGGCCATGATCCTTCGCTGGAAGATGAACCTGCTTTCACTGGAACAGGAGGAAGCCAGATCTTTAGGAATCAACGTCAAAAAGCTTCGTCTCGTCGTGATCCTGATCGCGACGATCATGACTGCGGTCACCGTGTCCGTCTGCGGCATCATCGGATGGATCGGGCTGGTGATTCCCCATATTGCGCGACTTCTGATCGGAAATGACCACCGGACACTGATTCCGGCAAGTGCTCTTATGGGTTCGATCTACCTGCTGTTGATCGATACGGCAGCCAGGGCGGCAACAGCGGGAGAGGTTCCGCTATCCATTCTGACAGCGATGGTCGGCGCTCCATTTTTTGCCGTGATCCTCAGAAAAACGTCAGGAGGCAGGGAATGATACTGGAAGTAAAAAATGGCAGTTTTTCTTATAGACAAAGGGAAATCTTGAGGAATATCTCATTCTGCCTGGAGGAGCAGAAGATCATGACGATCTTAGGTCCGAACGGTGTGGGAAAAACGACTCTTCTAAAATGCATCATGGGTTTTCTGTCATGGAACAGGGGAGAGGCGCGGATCCTTGAGAAGAATTTAAACGCATATTCCGATAAAGAACTCTGGAAACAGATCAGCTATGTGCCGCAGGCAAAACGGAGCGCATTCTCCTATGGAGTTCTGGAAATGGTCGTCATGGGGCTCGACAAAGAGAACAGTTTCTTCTATACCCCGAAAAAAGATCATTTTGACCGGGCTAATGAGATGCTAAAGGAACTGGGTGTCGGAAAACTTGCTGGGAGGTACTGCAACGAACTGTCCGGCGGCGAGCTGCAGATGGTAATGCTTGCGCGGGCATTGGTCTCAGGACCGAAACTTCTGATCTTAGATGAGCCGGAGTCAAATCTGGACATGAAGAACCAGCTGCGGGTTTTGGACGCGATCTCGTATATCAATCAGGAAAAGAATACGGCCTGCATCATCAACACACATTTCCCGGCCCATGCGCTGCAGCTGTCAGATAAGACGTTGCTGCTGGGACAAAATTATCGGCAGAAGTTTGGAGACACGGCGGAGATCATTACCGAAAACAATGTGGAAGAATTTTTCCAGACGCATGCCAGAATTCTGGATTTTTCAGCGGAAGGAAGAACCTACCGAACGATCGCACCTTACCGGATCACTGACAATGACCGGGAAGATGAGGAAGAGAGGAGAGAAAAATGAAGTATACAGTTTTAGGACGTTCAGGAATTTCCGTGTCCAGAATTTCCATGGGGACCCATCATCTGAACGATCCGGCAGATATGGACAAACATGTTCAAAACTTCTTATATGCCTATAAAAAAGGAATCAATTTTTTTGAGACATCCGTCACCTACGGGGAAGGATATTCGGAACTGATACTGGGAGAGGCGGTAAAAGAAATGAAAAAGGAAGGCCGCCCGTTCTTCATCATGTCAAAGACACATGCAGGAGATCATGAAACATTTAGACGGGATCTGGAAAATTCCCTGAAACGGCTTGGTGTGGACAGCATCGATGCGTTTACCTGCCTCTGGGGCGTTAAAAGCGGCGTAGAATGGAGCGGCGCGAAGGCATATGGAGCACTCAAAGAGATGGAGAGGGCCAGAGAAGAGGGATTGATAAAACATATCGCGATCTCCGCGCATATGAAAAATCAGGAACTCGAACCGATCGTAAAAGAGTATCCCTTTGACTACAGTGTGCAGGGGTTCAATGTGGTCAACAGCGCGTACCGGGCGGACGGACTGAAAGCAACATGGGAAAGCGGGGCGGGAACCATAGCCATGAATCCGCTGGCAACGGGAGATATTCTGAAATATTCCCATATTTTTGACGCGATACGGATCCGGGAAGATCAGAGTCTCGTGCAGGCGGCTTACAGCTATGTGCTGTCGATCCCATGGGTACATTCCGTTCTGGGAACCTTTAATTCAAAGGAACAGATCGATGAGGCATTATCTGTTCTGGAAGAAGCGCCTTACAGTGAGGCGGAACTGAAAAAAGTGCAGACATGTCTGAAAGAGAGAATTAGAGGTACTTCTCTTAAAGAGCGGATCGACACTGGAAAAGGATTGCGCCAGAGACCGTATATCCTGCGGGAAGAGGCGGCAGATCTGATGGAGGTTTATCCTTTAAGTGTTTAAATAAGGTATTCATATAGCATTATAAATTTAGAAAACTAACGGAGGAATAAAGACATGAGAAAAATGATGGGATTCGTTTTAGCGGGAGCTGCTGCGTTTGTGCTGACTGCCTGCAGCGGAAACAATGCCAGCCAGAGTACGGAGGCGGCTGCGACAACAGTTCCTGAGACGCAGACAGAAGCGGCAGCTGAGACGGAGAGCGGAAGCTATACAGTCACAGATGTGCGCGGAAAGGAGATCGAATTTGACGCGGTTCCGGAGCGTGTTGCCACAGTCGGCAAGCCGTTCCCGTCCATCTACTATGCGATCGAGGGCGCAACGGACAATATCGTCGGCTGCAACCCATCTTCCATCACAGCGTACAATGAAAGCGTGCTGAAGGACATGTACCCGCAGCTGGAAAATGCAGAGACAGACTGGTGCACAAAGGATTCCACCGTAAATGTTGAGGAACTCCTGAAACTGCGCCCGGATGTTGTATTCATCTATTCGACGAATGACAAGGAAATCGAGAAGATGGAAAACGCGGGACTTAAAGTTGTGGCACTTCGAAGTGCGGAACTGGACAGTGTAAAAGAAAATCTTCAGATCATTGCAGCTGTTTGCCAGAAAGAAGAGCGCGGAAAGCAGCTGGTGCAGTATATTGACGAGGGAATCGAGGAGGTCACCTCATGCCTTGCCGATGTGCCAGAAGAGGACAAACCGACAGTCGTTGAGCTTTACAGTGATATGAATGTGTCCGTAAAACAGTATGACCACTGGATGATTCCGAGCGGAGCTAAAAATCCGGCAGAAGATCTGACGGGAAAAATGGCAGAGGTTGATATGGAGCAGATGCTTTTATGGAATCCGGATATTATCTATATTGGAAACCATTCAGATCTGATGCCGTCTGATCTTCTTGAGAATAAACAGGATGGAAGAGACTGGTCCGTTATCAATGCAGTGAAGAATCATCAGGTCTATAAAATCCCGATCGGCGCTTACCGTTGGGATCCGGCAGGTGTGGAGACACCGCTCATGGTCAAGTGGGCTGCAAAGATCCAGTACCCGGATATTTTCGCTAATATGGACATGAAAGAGGAAGTGAAGGAATTCTTCGAGCTTGTTTATCAGTATGAGTTGACAGATGAACAGGTCTCTGAAATTCTGGACAACAGACAGGAATAATACATGAGGAATCTTAAGAAAAAGGAGAAATAAAAATGGAAAAGATTACAGTGCTTGAAAAGGGACAGAAACTTGAATTCAGCTTTGAGGACCTGTTAAAGTATCACGGAGTAGGATATCCGGGCGGTGTAGCACACGCGTTTCAGGTCATGCAGAGAGCGTTTCCGCTGCTTGATGACGGAAAACTTCTGGAGCGCAGGGAAATCGAGCTCGTTACCGCATTTCCGGGTCCTGGAGGACGGGATGCTTTCGAGATGGTGACCCGCTGCGTTACTGACGGACAGATCCATGTGGACAAAGATCTGCCGGAGGCAGCAGGCATTCTGGAAAGCCCCCATGGAAGATATTATTTCCGGTTCAGCTACAGAGGAAAGACGGTGGTTGTCACCATTCGCCCGGGTTTTGTACGTCAGGATTTTATTGAGATGGCAAGAAAACCAAACCGCACCGAGGAAGAAGAGGTGATCCTGGCACAGATGAAGCGGGATATGGCAAAACGTCTTCTTGATGCAAAGCCGGAAGAGGTTTATGACGCAGTGATTTTATAGGAAGGCAAAGGCTGGCTGCCGGTGGAAAACTCTGCCCGCGGTCGGTCTTAACCTGTTTTACGGGGAGATAATGGGGAAAAAGCAGAACGGCGTGAGAACAATTGTGGATAACCTGCACAAATCGCAAAAAACAGGAAAAAATACACTTGCATTAGCAATATGTATATGCTATAATTATTAAGCTGTTCTGGCGGAACAGGATATATGGCTGAAAAGCTGTATCATTTTATTAACGTAACGTGACTGTCAGTCATGTACCAAAAATTATAAAGAGGTGAAAATCATGAAACAGGGAATCCACCCAAATTACTATCAGGCCAAGGTCGTTTGCAACTGCGGTAATGAATTTGTAACTGGTTCTACCAAGAAAGACATTCACGTAGAAATCTGTTCCAAATGCCATTCATTCTATACTGGTCAGCAGAAGGCTGCTTCCGCTCGCGGACGTATCGAGATGTTCAACCGTAAGTATGGTATGAAAACAGACAAATAAGGTTTGATTAGTGAAAGGTTGAGCTTTTGGATAACTCTGAAAACTCAGCCTTTTTTGTCATACAGGGAATCAAGGAGAAAAAATCAACGCAAGCTTGCTTGCAGGGGATTTTTTATCTTTGATTCCCGCACAAACATGAACAAGCAGCCATTTTTCGTAAGAAAAATGAGCGGATTGTGAATGTTTGTGGAGAATCGTGGGAGCACGCAGTGCGGAGCGATTCTGGTATGACACTATGAGACATATATGGAGGTAAAATCTTGAAATATTCCGGTATCGGGGGACAGGCAGTATTAGAAGGTATCATGATGAAGAATAAGGACAATTATGCCACGGCTGTCAGAAAGCCGGATGGTGAGATCGTCGTAAAAAAAGATACCTATGTGAGTATGACTGAAAAAGTAAAGTTTTTCTCCCTGCCGTTTGTGAGAGGAATCTTTAATTTCGCGGACTCCATGATCCTGGGAATGAGATCGCTGACTTGGTCGGCCAGCTTTTTTGAGGACGACGAGGAAGATGAGGAACCGGGAAAGTTCGAGAAATTTTTAATCGATACATTTGGCGAAAAAGTGGACAACATCGTCATGTCGGCGGTGATGGTATTCTCCGTCCTGATGGCGATTGCGATCTTTATGGTGCTTCCGCTCCTGATCGCGGGGATTTTCCGGAAATTTATCCACTCTGAGACTGTGATGGCAATCCTTGAGGGCTGTATCCGGATCGGGATCTTTATCACATATATCAAAGTGATCTCCCGGATGAATGACATCAAGCGGACGTTCATGTACCACGGGTCAGAACATAAATGCATCAACTGTCTGGAGCATGGACTCGTGCTCAACGTGGAAAACGTCAGAAAGAGCTCCAAGGAGCACAAGCGCTGCGGAACGAGCTTCCTTCTGATCGTCATGGTGATCAGTATCCTGTTTTTCATGGTGATCCGCGTGGACACGATCTGGCTGCGCATCGTCAGCCGTATCGTTCTGATCCCGGTGATCGCAGGCGTTTCCTATGAGGTTCTCCGCCTTGCGGGAACGAGCAACTCGAAGATCATGGACATCGTCAGCCGCCCGGGCATGTGGATGCAGGGACTTACGACGAAGGAGCCGGACGATTCGATGATCGAGGTGGCGATCGCTGCGGTGGAGGCAGTGTTTGACTGGAAGAAATATCTGGAAGAGAATTTCCCGGAGCAGTATCCGGACGGATACTTCGAAAAGGAAGGCCGGAGCGGAGAGAATGCGCAGGAGATCACGGCATGAGTGAGCACATAAAAAACATGGCGGACAGCTGTGGGCAGACCGCAGAAAACGAGAGCCTGGCGACGTCCCGAGATTCATTAAAAATCTGGGCTGATGTCCTGAATTACGGAAAGCAGGTTTTAAAGGACGCCGGGATCGCAGAGGCAGATCTCGACTCCTGGTACCTGTTTGAGCAGATCTTCGGGATCTCCAGGGCACAGTACTTTATGTGTGCGAGAGACCGGATCACGGATCGTGCAGCGCAGGGGAAAAGTGTGCCGGAACATAGTGCTGATCGTGTGAAATGTGGAAATAGCTCAGAAGAGAACCCGGATCCTCTGAAGCAGAAGCTGGACGCCTACGACGCGGCGTTAAAGAAGCGCGCATCCCACATCCCGCTCCAGCAGATCATCGGACAGCAGGAGTTCATGGGACTCTCATTTTTCGTGAATGAGCATGTGCTGATCCCGAGACAGGATACGGAGACACTGGTGGAGCTTGTATTGAACGAGCAGAAAGACAGGAATTGTTCCATTCTTGACATGTGTACCGGCTCCGGGTGCATTGCGATCAGCTTGAAAAAACTCGGTGGATACCGGCATGTGGAAGGTGCGGATATTTCGGAGAAAGCGCTGAAGGTCGCAAAGAAAAATGCGGAAGATATCTTAGGGATGGACAGAGATACTGAGCTGGTCAGCGTCAAAAACTGTGCTGACACTCCAGAACAAAATTGGCAAAATTTATCAGACAGTCAAAATAAATATGATAATTTTGCAAATTCCAAGTTATCTGGAGCATTAGATATAAGCAACTCTTCGGAGACAGTAAATTTCCGCCGTACGGACATGTTCCGCGCATTCCAGCCGTCGGAGAAGTTCGATGTGATCGTCTCCAACCCGCCCTACATTCCCAGCGCTGTGATCGAGGAGCTGGAACCGGAAGTGCGGGACCATGAGCCGCGGGGCGCATTGGACGGAACCGCGGACGGACTTTATTTTTACAGGATCCTGGCAGAAGAGTGCGGAAAGCATCTGACGCTGGGCGGACATGTATATTTTGAGATCGGATATGACCAGGGAGCCGCAGTGAAGGAACTGTTGGATGCCCATGGTTTTCAGGATACAAAAGTGATCAAGGATCTGCCGGGAAAGGACCGCGTCGTGTGCGGAACCTGGCAGGCTGCAGGTGTATGAGGAGGTATATCAATGTTTGACCGTTTGGATGATATGCTGCGGCATTATGAGGAACTGATGCTGGAGTTAAACAACCCGTCGGTGGCGGAGGACCAGAGAAGATTCCGCAAGCTGATGAAAGAACAGGCTGATCTGGCACCGATCGTTGATGCGTACAAGCAGTACAAGCAGGCGAAACAGGATGTCGAGGACAGCCTGGCACTTCTCGACGAGGAGAGCGACGAGGAGATGAAGGAACTTGCGAAGGAAGAGCTTGCCGACGCGAAGAAGAGGATCGAGGAGCTGGAACAAGAGTTAAAGATCCTGCTTCTCCCGAAGGACCCGAACGATGAGAAAAACGTTATTGTTGAGATCCGTGCCGGTGCAGGCGGAGACGAGGCAGCGTTATTCGCTTCCGAGTTATACCGCATGTATGTGCATTACGCGGAGAGCCAGCACTGGAAGACAGAGATGATCAACGTCAGCGAGAGCGGGATCGGCGGCATGAAGGAAGTCGAGTTCATGATCACCGGTCATGGCGCGTACTCCAAGTTAAAATACGAGAGCGGTGTTCACCGTGTACAGCGTGTCCCGGAGACCGAGTCCGGAGGAAGAATCCATACGTCCACTGCGACGGTTGCAATCATGCCGGAGGCAGAGGAGTTCGATGTTGTGATCGATGACAAAGATATCCGTATCGATGTCATGCGTGCGTCCGGTAACGGCGGACAGTGTGTCAACACCACAGACTCTGCGGTTCGTCTGACCCATATCCCGACCGGAATCGTGATCTACAGCCAGACGGAGAAGTCCCAGCTGCAGAACAAGGAGAAAGCATTCCGCTTACTGCGTTCCAAGTTATACGATATGGAGCTTGAGAGACGCCAGAATGAGGAGGCGGAGGAGCGCCGCAGCCAGATCGGTACCGGCGACCGTTCCGAGAAGATCCGTACCTACAACTTCCCGCAGGGACGTGTGACCGACCACCGGATCAAGCTGACACTCTACAAGATCGACGCAATCATGGACGGCGATCTCCAGGAGCTGATTGACAGCCTGATCGCGGCTGACCAGGCGGCGAAGCTTGCGAAGATGAGCGAGAACTAAGAGATAAAAAAGACCTTTCGAGAGCAGATCATTTTATAAAAAATATCTGTTTCGAAAGGTCTTTTTACTTGTTATTTTTTTACGAGAAAATGATTTTCTGCCACCGCCCGCTCTTATACCGGCAGACAAAGAAGATCCCGCGCACGAGCCAGTCGATCGTCATCGCAACCCAGACACCGAAGATTCCCATATGAAACTCCATAGTCAGCAGATAGCTGAAACCGAACCGGAACACCCACATGGAGATGATGGAGAGGACCATGGTCACTTTCACATCGGCCGCGGCGCGCAGTGTGTTCGGCAGTGTGAAGGACAGCGGCCAGATCGTCACAACGCAGGCGGCATGGTACAGGATGATGTCATTTGTGTACATTGCAGCCTCATCGGAGAGGTTGTAGATCGAAAGGATGAACGGCAGGGAAAGGATCACGATCAGGTTGGACGCGATCAGGCACAGATACTCGACGCGCATCATGTGCCTGGTATAGTACTTCACCTGCTCGAAATCACCGGCGCCGACACACTGGGCGCAGACTGTGAGGAGGGCAAAGCCGAAGGACATTCCCGGCAGGATCGCGAAGTTTGCGATATTGTTGCTGACTGCGTTTGCCGCGAGTGATGCAGTTCCGAGACCGGAGACAAGACTCAGCACGGCGATCTTTCCGAGCTGGAACATACTGTTTTCCAGACCGTTCGGGATCCCGATATAGAGGATTTTTTTCAGCACATCCCATTTGATCTTAAACGGATACGGGTGCAGGATGTGGAGCGCATGTTCTTGGTTATTTAACAGGACAAGAATTACTACGCACGCCACGCCGCGGGATACGACCGTCGGGATCGCAACGCCCTCAACGCCGCGGTGAAATCCGAAGATCAGGAGCGCGTTTCCGAACACGTTGATAGAGTTCATGAGAAGCGAAGTCTTCATCGCGATGTTGGAGTTTCCCATTGCACGGAAGATTGCGGCTCCGGCATTGTACATGGCGATCATCGGGATCGAGGCGAGAACGATCAGAAGATACGTGCGGCTGTCCTTCATGACTTCCGGTTCGATCTTTCCGAAGACATGGTACAGGATCACGTTCTGCCCGAGGTATCCAAGGATCATGATGAAGATCGAGAACAGGAACGTAAAGTTGAAGAGCTGGGCAGTTGCCTCACATCCGGTTTTCGGATCTTTTCTGCCGAGATACTGGCCGGCGATGACGGCGCCGCCGGTGGCGAGAGCCGTGAAGATATTGATGATGAGCAGCATGACCGTGTCGACTAAGGAAACTCCGGAGACGGCAGCTTCCCCGACACGCGCCACCATGATCGAGTCGGAAAGTCCCACGGCAACCTGAAGAAACTGATCTACGATCAGCGGGATGATCAGGCGCACCAGGTCTTTCCGGCTGAAAAGACGGTTATTCATATGTAGATACATCCTCCTGAAAATAAATGAAATTGCAGAACATGGAGATCTTTCTATGTAAAGAAAAAATATAATACACGTTTTAACATATTTTTTTAAGTTATGCAATTAGGAAAAGTTCTGATTTTTAAGCGGAAGATGGGGAAAATATTGTGACTGTTCAGCAGACGGAGCAATGTATGTAAGAAGAAAATACATCGCATGATCAGGAAAAGCGTCCAGCATTTTGGGTACAGCGTGTAAAATACAAGGTGGAGAGCGAAAGCATGGAAAAGTGGGGCGGTTTTCTGGTGAAAAATGTGGACACAGGGCGGACTGACAATATGTTAGCGGGAGCATGGAGGACTCTCGGCGGGCTCCAAAGCACATCATTTTGTAAAAACTAACAAAAATCTTCCTGTTTTTTAAGAGATTTATAAGAGGAAGTCCCTTTAAAATATAAGTCACTTATGCTATAATGTCCCTAGTATAGGGCGTAGTGTGCCCAAAAACAGATGAGAAAAGGAGAGCATATGAAAGGAATCATACTTGCCGGCGGAAGCGGCACAAGACTGTATCCGCTCACTAAGGTAACTTCCAAACAGCTTTTACCAATTTATGATAAACCAATGATCTACTATCCGTTGTCCGTACTGATGAATGCGGGGATCCGCGATATCCTCATCATCTCCACACCGGATGACACCCCGAGATTCGAGGCGCTCTTAGGAGACGGAAAGCAGTTCGGCGTAAATTTATCCTACGCAGTACAGCCGAGCCCGGACGGACTTGCCCAGGCGTTCATCATCGGTGAAAAGTTCATCGACGGTGACTCTGTAGCCATGATCCTCGGCGACAACATCTTCCATGGACAGGGCTTAAAGAAACGTCTCCGTGCGGCAGCAGAGAAGGAGAAAGGCGCAACCGTATTCGGCTACTATGTCGATGATCCGGAGCGTTTCGGTATCGTTGAGTTCGATGAGACTGGAAAAGCGATCTCCATCGAAGAGAAGCCGGAAAAACCGAAGTCCAATTACTGCGTGACCGGTCTTTACTTCTACGATAACCGCGTTGTCGAGTATGCGAAGAACTTAAAACCGTCCGCAAGAGGCGAGCTTGAGATCACAGATCTCAACCGGATCTATCTTGAGAACGGGGAACTTGACGTAACCCTTTTAGGTCAGGGCTTTACATGGCTCGATACCGGTACCCACGAGTCCTTAGTTGAGGCCACAAACTTCGTTAAGACCATCGAGACCCACCAGCACAGAAAGATCGCGTGTCTGGAAGAGATCGCCTACACGAATGGCTGGATCTCCAAGGAAGAAGTTATGGCCGCATACGAGATTTATAAGAAGAACCAGTACGGCCAGTACTTAAAGGATGTCATCGACGGAAAATATATCGACAAACTGCCGGGACACGCAGATAAGTAAAGAGAAAAAACAGCAGGCTTTCAGCGCACTCACGCCCAAACACAAAGCATTTGAGTGGAAGCTTCTGAACTGATACAGGAAAGGATGGAACATGAGCTGAGTGTATTCCTGTATGGAAATTTTGCAGTCAGAATCATGTTCATGAAGGAGAAATAAACACATGAAAATCATCGTAACAGGCGGCGCCGGATTTATCGGCGGCAACTTCATCCACCATATGGTAAACAAATACCCGGAGTACCAGATCGTAAACCTCGATCTCTTAACATATGCCGGAAACCTTGAGACATTAAAACCGGTCGAGAACAAGCCGAACTACAAATTTGTAAAGGGCGATATCGCAGACCGCAAATTCGTATTCGATCTCTTCGAGAAAGAGAAACCGGATATCGTTGTAAACTTCGCAGCGGAGAGCCATGTAGACCGTTCCGTTGTAGATCCGGAGAGCTTTGTACGCACAAACGTTATGGGAACCACAACGCTGCTTGACGCATGCCGCACCTACGGAATCAAGCGTTACCACCAGGTTTCCACCGATGAGGTTTACGGAGACCTTCCGCTTGACCGCCCGGATCTCTTCTTCACAGAGGAGACACCGCTCCACACATCCAGCCCGTATTCTTCCTCCAAGGCAAGTGCAGACCTCTTTGTTCTCGCTTACCACAGAACATACGGACTTCCGGTGACGATCTCCCGCTGCTCCAACAACTATGGTCCGTACCACTTCCCGGAGAAGCTGATCCCGCTGATGATCAGCCGCGCTCTTGCTGATGAGGCACTTCCGGTATACGGAACAGGCGAGAATGTCCGTGACTGGCTCCACGTTTCCGACCACTGCGAGGCGATCGACCTGATCATCCACAAGGGCCGTGTCGGTGAAGTATACAACGTCGGCGGACACAACGAGCGCACAAACCTTGAGGTTGTCAAGACGATCTTAAAGGCATTAAATAAGCCGGAGAGCCTGATCAAGTTCGTAACAGACCGTCCGGGTCATGACAGACGTTATGCGATCGATCCGACAAAGCTTGAGACAGAGCTTGGCTGGAAGCCGAAATACAACTTTGATACCGGTATTCAGCAGACGATCCAGTGGTATCTGGACAACGAGGACTGGTGGAAGCATATCTTAAGCGGAGAGTACAGCAACTACTTCGACAACATGTACGGCGACCGTCTTGGAAAAGATTTAAAGTAAGTAAGATCATAAATCAGCCCTGCACCGAGGATTCTGGGGCAGGGCTGATTTTTTACGAAAGGAACAGACAGATATGAGAGTTTTAGTGACAGGCGTAAAAGGCCAGCTTGGTCATGACGTAGTAAACGAGATGGAAAAACGCGGGATCACTCCGATCGGAGTGGATCTCGCTGAGATGGATATCACCGATAAAGAGGCATGTGACCGCGTGATCACGGAGGCCAATGTCGATGCAGTGATCCACTGCGCAGCTTACACTGCTGTCGATGCGGCTGAGGACAATGTGGACGTGTGCATGAAAGTCAACGCAGGCGGAACGAGAAACATCGCGGAAGTCTGCAAAAAACTCGGCATCAAGATGATGTACATCAGCACGGACTATGTATTCGACGGACAGGGGACTCGCCCGTGGGAGCCGGATGACGAGAGACATCCACTGAATGTCTATGGACAGTCCAAATATGAGGGAGAGCTTGCAGTCGAGGAGCTGGTAGAGAAATTCTTTACCGTCCGTATCGCCTGGGTATTCGGCGTAAACGGAAAGAACTTCATTAAGACCATGCTCCGGATCGGAAAAGAGCGAGGAGCTGCTTCGGTCGTTGACGATCAGATCGGTTCCCCGACCTACACTTACGACCTCGCAAGACTTCTCGTGGATATGATCCAGACGGACAAATACGGCAGATACCATGCGACAAACGAAGGACTCTGCTCCTGGTATGAGTTCGCCTGCGAGATCTTCCGTGCAGCAGGAATGGATGTCAAGGTGACACCGGTCCACTCCGATGAGTACCCGGCTGCAAAGGCAAAACGCCCGATGAACAGCCGTATGAGCAAGGAAAAACTCACAGAGAACGGCTTTGAGCGTCTTCCGGAGTGGAAGGATGCCGTTGCAAGATATCTGAAGGAAATTACCTGGTAGGAACTGCCGTTTTGTTACAGTACACGGCACTCCATGCCCACGCACTGTAACAGGTTGTTGCCTATAAAAGGCATATGGCTGCCGGCGATGATATATTTTCGGCAGCCTGCTTATCTGAGAAATAAAACATCAGAAAAGCAAAAGACTTTTTGCTCTCAGTAGAATAATCTGTATATAGATAGAAAACTGCGGACCTTATAGAGAACCGGGATATCAGACAACGGCAATATCCGGTTCTCTATAAGGTTCGCGGGTCATGGAGGATTGAGGAATGGGAAAATATTTTGGCACCGACGGCTTCCGCGGAGAGGCGAACGTAAATCTGACCGTGGAGCATGCATATAAAGTCGGAAGATTTCTTGGATGGTATTACGGAAAACAGGCAAAGGGAGACCGCTGCAGAGTCGTGATCGGAAAAGATACAAGACGTTCCAGCTATATGTTTGAGTATTCCCTGGCAGCGGGACTCACAGCGTCCGGAGCGGACACTTATCTCTTACATGTGACGACAACTCCGAGCGTGTCCCATGTGATCCGCACGGAAGATTTCGACTGCGGGATCATGATCTCTGCCAGCCATAACCCGTACTATGACAATGGCATCAAGGTCATGAACGGAAACGGTGAAAAGCTCGAGGAGAGCGTCATCGAGGAGATCGAGAAGTACTTAGACGGTGAGATGGAAGAAATTCCGCTCGCTAAGAGAGAAAATATCGGAAGAACCCAGGATTTCGCGGCAGGAAGAAATCGTTATATCGGCTACCTGATTTCCATCGCGACAAGATCTTTTAAGGGCAAAAAGGTCGGTCTCGACTGCTCCAACGGAAGCGCTTCCTCCGTTGCGAAGAGCGTATTTGACGCTCTCGGTGCAGACACTTATGTGATCAACGACCAGCCGGACGGCCTCAACATCAACCGCGACTGTGGATCCACGCATATCGGAAATCTTCAGAAATTCGTGAAGGAAAAAGGCCTGGATGTCGGATTTGCATACGATGGTGACGCAGACCGCTGCCTGGCGGTGGATGAGAACGGAAATGTCGTGGACGGCGACTTGATCCTCTACATCTGTGGAAAGTACATGAAGGAACAGGGACTTTTACGCAACAACAAGATTGTCACGACGGTCATGTCAAACCTCGGTCTCTACAAAGCGCTGGACCGCGAGGGTATCGGCTATGAGAAGACAGCGGTCGGTGACAAGTATGTGTATGAGAACATGTCAAAGACCGGAAACTGTCTCGGCGGTGAGCAGTCCGGACACATCATTTTCAGCAAGTATGCGACGACCGGTGACGGTATCTTAACTTCCTTAAAGATCATGGAAGTCATGCTGGAGAAGAAGGAGACACTTGGAAAGCTTGCTTCTGAGGTTACGATCCTTCCGCAGCTTTTAAAGAATGTCCGTGTAGCAGACAAAGCGGCGGCGTTAAACGACCCGGATGTACAGGCAGCCGGAAAAGCCGTTGACGAAGCGCTCGGAAATGACGGAAGACTTCTTCTGCGCCAGAGCGGGACTGAACCGCTGATCCGCGTGATGGTCGAGGCGGAGACACCGGAGATCTGTGAGAAATATGTGGATCAGGTGATCGACGTGCTGAAGAAAAAAGGGCATGTGTCAGAAAGCTGATTGCTTGAAATATAAAAGATGAACGATGAGGCAGTGAGGAAATTCGCTGCCTCATTTTACATATGGTGGTAGTGGATTTTGCCGATTCGGAATGCGAAGCATCGGCAAAATCAGTTACTGTTTGTGCAAGGCGTGAACAGCAATATTTGCATATCTCCTATATCTAAATGTTATGGCATAGATTCTTGCGATTCCTTTTTTACAGTGATATAATGAAAAAACGGAAATGGATGGTCGAAAATGCGTCCGTCGATTGAATTTCACAAAAAAGGACTGATGAAAATGGGGTTAGACCTAAAAGCGTAACATTGTTTATAATTGAGAAGTACAGCGTGGTTTACCGACTCCGTGGCCTGCGACTATGAAGCTGGAGGGAAACTGCAGTGCCTGGAAAGACTGCATGATTACAAAAATTCATGAAATGCAGGAATGAAAATGACTTTTATCAGAAAAGCGGAGGAAAGAAACTATGATGAACTATAAGAGATATCAGAGAGTACCGGTCATGAATTACCCGGAGCGGGAGTGGCCGAATAAAGAGATCGAGAAAGCACCGATCTGGTGCAGTGTGGATCTGCGCGACGGCAATCAGGCACTTGTAGAGCCGATGGTCGTTGAAGAGAAGATTGAAATGTTCAATATGCTGGTGCAGATGGGCTTCAAGGAGATCGAGATCGGTTTCCCGGCCGCTTCCCAGATCGAATTTGACTTTTTAAGACAGCTCGTTGAACGCAGGCTGATCCCGGACGATGTGACGGTTCAGGTTCTGACCCAGTGCCGTGATCACCTGTTAAAGAGAACTTTCGAGTCCATTCAGGGAATCCCGAAGGCAGTTGTGCATATTTACAACTCTACATCCACCTTACAGCGTGATGTTGTATTCCATATGGACCGTGAGGAGATCAAGCAGATCGCAATCGACGGTGTCGATATGGTAAAGAAGTACATGAAAGATTATGACGGAAAAGTGATCCTGGAGTATTCCCCGGAGAGCTTTACCGGAACAGAGATGGACTATGCGCTTGATATCTGCAACGCGGTCCAGAGAGCATGGGGACCGACACCGGACAATAAGATGATCATCAACCTTCCGTCCACTGTTGAGATGACGACACCGAACGTATTCGCAGATCAGATCGAGTGGATGAGCAAACATCTGGAGAACCGCGAGAGCATCATTTTAAGCGTTCATCCGCATAATGACCGCGGAACAGGTGTTGCTGCGGCAGAACTTGCAATGCTTGCAGGCGCTGACCGCGTTGAGGGAACCCTGTTCGGAAATGGTGAGCGTACCGGAAACGTGGATATCCTGACCATCGCCTACAATATGTTCTCCCAGGGAATCGATCCGGAGCTTGAGATCGGCGACATCAAGAAGATCGCGGAGGTTTACGAGCGTTGCACAAAGATGCATATCGATCCGCGTCATCCGTACGCTGGAAAGCTGGTATTTACTGCGTTCTCCGGCTCCCATCAGGATGCCATCAACAAGGGAATGCATGCGCTTATGGAAAGAAAGAGCGAGATCTGGCAGGTTCCGTATCTGCCGATCGATCCGTCCGATATCGGAAGAGAGTACGAGCCGGTGGTCCGTATCAACAGCCAGTCCGGAAAGGGCGGTGTTGCTTTCGTTATGGACAGCTTCTTTGGATTCAAACTTCCACGCGGCATGCACAAGGAGTTCGCGGATGTGATCCAGAAGATCGCAGAGAATCAGGGTGAGGTTGCGCCGGAGCAGATCATGGAAGAGTTCCGCATCGAGTATCTCGACCGCAAGGAACCGTACCACTTCCGCAAGTGCAAGATCACAGATTTCGAGTCCGGAGACCAGTTCACAACCGTTGCTGTTGTTACCTACTCTAACCACGGCGAGACAAAACAGTTTGAAGGTGTCGGAAACGGCCCGATCGATGCTGTGAAACGCGGACTGGAGGAGGAGCTTGGTATCTCAATCAAGGTTCTCGATTACAGCGAGCATGCGCTGACATCCGGTTCCGGGGCACAGGCGGCTTCCTATATCCACCTGATGGATCAGAAGACCGGCAAGGTGACATACGGTGTCGGCATCAGCTCCAACATCACGAGAGCATCCTTAAGAGGTATCTTCAGTGCAGTTAACCGTCTGTTTGGAGATGCAGAGTAAAATAAAAATGTCGGATATACGTTCAGTGCTGCGGTAAGACATAGGGAGAAACTGCAGTGTCCGGCGGCAAATCATAAGAAAATTTTAAATGCGGCAGAAATGGGAATGCAATCCTGTTTTTGCCGCATTTTTGCGTCATATTTTTAATGAAATGTAAGGAAAAAGAGAAGAGTTTTTAGGAAGTTTTCTGTATAATACAAGTACAAACAAAAAACGAAAGATATCTAACGGAGATATCGAAAACAAATAGCCACCGTGGGAACGATGAAAAGGAAACCGGTGGGAAAGTGAAAAAGTATATTCCGGAAACGGAAATATTTAGAAGAGGAGGGTTTCTATGAAGAAGAGATATTTTGCAGGTGCAGCAGTTGCAGCGATGATTTTAACCGCAGGAATGGCGATGACCTCCTTTGCGGACTGGTCACAGCAGAATGGAAAATGGTATTACTACAATGACAACAACGGACGCCTCGTTCGGAATGACTGGGTATGCTCCAAAGATGCATGGTATTATATGGATTACAATGGAGTGATGCAGACAAACAGCCTGATCGATGATACTTATTATGTAAACGAGAATGGTGTCATGATCACAAACACATGGAAGTACATCAACAACAGCCGCTGGAACGAGAGCGGATGGAGATATTTTGGAGCGAACGGAAAGGCGTACACAAACGGCTGGAAACAGATCAATGACGTGTGGTACCACTTTACGGATTCCGTTTTGGATATCGGCTGGGTGGAGATCGATGGTAAGATCTATCATTTAGAAGATTCCGGAGCTATGACGACGGGCTGGAGAAAACTGGCGGACAGAGAGGATGACTGGGGTGAGTACTGGTATTACTTTAATTCCAGTGGAAAGCTGATCTATGATGGTGAGCTGAAGATCTCCGGTGAGACCTATATCTTTGACCACAGCGGAAGAATGCTGACTGGCTGGGTAAATGAGTCTGATTACACATCTACAGGACGTGACGACCTCTCCAACAGCGATGTCAATGCCCTTCGCTACTTCCGCAGCGGCGGACAGCAGATGAACGGCTGGAGATATATGGCATCCCCGGATGACGCTGAGGAAAACTGGTACTACTTTAAAGATGGCCGCGCATACTCCACATCCTATAAAACAACGGAGGCCTGCGGATACGGAATAGCGAAGATCAAGGGAGAGACCTACTGCTTCGATAAGAAGGGCCGCATGAAGACAGGTCTTGTGGAGCTGAGTGATGGCAGAAAGTTCTACTTTGACAGCGACGGAAAGATGAAGACCGGACGGATTGTGGTCAATGACGATAACCATGACAACGAAGTATTCTACTTTACGACTTCAGGCAGTATCGGAAAGAGAGGCGACGGATTCACGGGTGTGAAGGACGGAAGTCTCTACGAGAACGGACAGCTTGTGAGCGCAGAGGAGGGTATGAAGTACGCGAAAGTTACGGTTGACGGCAAGACCTATGTGGTCAATGAGTCCGGTAAGGTTAAGACAAGCGGAACTGTAACGGATGCGGATGGAGTGAAGTATAAGATCACGAAAGATCAGAATGGCGGATATCATGTGGAGATTTCCTGGTAGAAATTGATGGGAAAAGAGGTATTTAGCCTTAAAAATAGTCTATGAGGTTATAAAACTGCAGGGCTGCGGGGAATTTTGAACTCGCAGCCTTTCGAATCTTATGCAGCTAATTTTTACTTTTCCGTTTATGTTTCCTCACGAGAAGTGAAATAAATGTACAGGCCTGTTAAACAACTGTAAAGGAGAGTGACAGTTATGAAGAGAAAAAATAAATTTTTTTGTTTATCAGCAGTGACTGTTGCTTTGTTTCAGGTTTTCTTTTTCTATTTCGTTTTGACAAACGGAGATAAAGAATACATTCCTCCGGCAGGGATTCTTACGTATGAATATTGGAATGAACTGGTAAAAAATCCGGAGTTAATTGATGAAACATTGGCAAATTGCATTATGAAAATTTCGAGTGTCTCATGTATTGTGTTTGTTCTCGAAATTTTGTATTTGCTGGGTGCTTCGGATCTTTTGAGTGACAGAAAGAAAAGAAAAATCCTGCTTCTGTTCCCAATTGCTTTTGGCCTGTATTGGGTATGCCGGTATCTTCTCATAAAATATGTACCGGTGTATCGTATGTTTATGCTGCTTTTGCCGGCGGAATTTGCAGCGATTGTTTCGGGAGTTTTAACTGCCATTTGCAGGGAGGCGATTCATTTTGCAAATGATGAAAGAAATTGGAAATGATAGTTCCGTATCGTCAGACTTATAATTTACGCGAACAACGAGCCAAAGTTCGCGCTTGCGCGAGACCTTGGCGACTGTCGTGATAACAAGGGGAAACTCGCGAAGCATGTTTTCACTTGTTTAGTAGCATTGTTTTGAAAAAAGAGAATGGGGCTGTCGCATTAGCAAATATTTTTTGCTGGGCGGCAGCCCTGCTTTATGCCCAAATGGCATCGAAATCGGTTATGTTTTCGATGCCATTCTTTATAAACGCAGTTCATTCCCAGGCATCCCTTT